>NZ_JARAVO010000449.1:0-2406 GCF_033792805.1 Streptomyces sp. PA03-1a | reverse complement strand
TCCCCGGCTCTTCGACCCCGAAGCCCCCCGGCTCGGCGACCCCGTCGGCCGGAGCACCGACCGGAGCGCCGAAGACCCGGCGCGCGTCCCGCGCCTGCCGCTCCGCCACCACAGCCGCCAGGAACCCCGCCGGCGGCGTCCCCTCCGGCACCGTGGCCCCCGTGCACGCCACGACGTCCCCCGCGAGCCGTTCCGCCATCGACCAGCCCACCCGCGGATCCAGCTGATGCATCCGCGACAGGTACTGCCGCACTGCCAGCCACAGCCCCTCCGGCACCGCCGACAGGTCGACCCCCGCCAACTGCCCCGCCAGCCACGGCGGCGCGGGTGGCATCGGCCGCGGCGACCGCGGCACCGGAATCCGTTCCCGCACCACCAGCGTCCCCGCGAAGACGTCCCCGATCCGCCGACCGCGCGCCGACACCAGCGAGGCGATGCAGGCGATCACCCCGAGGAACATCTGGATCTCGACCACCCCGACCGCCCCGCGCACCAGCGCGTGCCGGAACCGGATCGGCCCCCCGTCGTCCCGCACCACCCGCAACCCGCAGGCCAGCTTCCCCAGCGACCGCCCCCGGGTCAGCGTCTCCACCGCGATCGGCACCCCGAACAGCACCAGCACCAGCGAGGTCACGTACACCGCCGCCACCGCCGCCCCGTCCATCGACGCCGTCGCCACCATCAGCACGATCGACACGACCAGATAACCGCCGATGTACACGACGCCGTCCAGCGCCGCCGCCAGCGCCCGGCTCGGCAGCTTCGCCGGGTGCAAACCCAGTTCGACCGCCTCACCCGTCACCAGCCGGCCGGCACCGCCCGCCGCGCTCGCCTCACCCATGCGGGAACCCTCCTCCTGCCCACCCCGGACCCGGAGCGACCAGTCTGCCCCGTCTGCCAAGCTGGGACCTCCCCGGCCAGCCAGGAGCAGCGCCCATGGACCTCGACGTCTTCGCAGCCGCCCACCGCCACGAGTGGGACCGGCTCGACACGCTGCTGCGCCGGCGTCGGCGCCTGTCCGGGGAGGAAGCCGACGAACTCGTCACCCTCTACCAACGCGCCGCCACCCACCTGTCCCTCGTCCAGTCCAGCGCCCCCGACCCCGCACTCGTCGGACGGCTCACCACGCTCGTCGCCCGCGCGCGCAGCGCCGTCACCGGCGCCCGCACCCCCGGCTGGCGCGACGCGGTTCTCTTCTTCACCCGCGCCTTCCCCGCCGCGATATACCGCTCGCGCCACTGGTGGGTCCCCACCGCGCTCGTCTCCACCGCGGTCGCCGCCCTCATCGGCTGGTGGGTCGCCACCCACCCCGAGGTCCAGTCCGCCATCGCCGCCCCCGACGAACTGCGCGCCCTGACCCGCCCCGGCGGCGAGTACGAGGCGTACTACTCCAGCCACCCCGCCGCCTCCTTCGCGGCCCAGGTCTGGACGAACAACGCCATGGCAGCCGGCTACTGCCTGGTCCTCGGCGTCTTCCTCGGGCTCCCCGTCCTCTACGTACTGTTCGAGAACATGCTCAACCTGGGTCTCGGGCTCGGCCTCATGGGCTCCGCGGGCCGCCTCGACACCTTCCTCGGACTGCTCCTCCCGCACGGCCTCCTCGAACTGACCGCCGTCTTCGTCGCCGCCGGCACAGGACTCCGCCTCGGCTGGACCGTCGTCGACCCCGGCCCGCGCCCCCGCCGTACGGCCCTCGCCGAAGAAGGCCGGGCCGCGATCGGCATGGCCATCGGCCTCGCCGCGGTCCTCTTCGTCTCCGGCGCCCTCGAAGCCTTCGTCACCCCCTCCGGCCTGCCCACCTGGGCCCGCATCGGCATCGGCGTCACCGCCGAGCTGCTCTTCCTCGTCTACGTCTTCGTCATCGGGCGCCGCGCGGCCCTCGCCGGCGAGACGGGCGACCTGGAACGGGCGGACCGCAGCGACGTCCTGCCCACCGCGGCGTGACCCGGACGGCCGGCGCCGACGATGTGCATCCGGCGTTGCTGACCTGCTAGTCTCCTCTTCGCCCCAAGACACCTGTTGACACGGGTGGCACGGGGAGGTAGATTTGAGCAGTTGCCTCGAACTGGACATGTTCGAGGGCCAGCGGCTAGGATCTAGCCCGCTTCGAAAGACTATCGATCGCATCGCACCTCTCAGAAAGAACTTTCTGAGTGGTCTTTTGTGTCGCTATTCATAGAGGCAAAACCTCGGCGGTAATCGGACGCGAAAGAGTCTGATAAAGTCGGAGACGTCGAAAGGCGAAAGCCGGAAGACAAACCCCGCTCCAATAGGGGGCCGGAAACGAAGAGCGGAAACGCGAAACGGATCTGGTAAGGTTGGAGACAACGAAGGGAAAGCCCGGAGGGGCCGGTGAAACGGTCTCGAAGGAAGCTTCCGTTCCTTGAGAACTCAACAGCGTGCCAA
>NZ_JARAVO010000448.1:0-2446 GCF_033792805.1 Streptomyces sp. PA03-1a | reverse complement strand
GTCCATGGGCCACGGCGGCGGTCCGTCCCTGGCCCGCACCGGTGCCCGCCACCGCCGCCGTTGCCACCACCGTTGTTCTCCTTGCCCGGCTTGTGGCGGTTGCCGTGGTGCCCGGGCTTGTGGTGGTGACCCTTGCCCTTGCCGCCGTGGTGGTAGCCACCGTTGTTGACGCAGGCGTTGCCCGCCGCCGGGTTCAGGATCCCGATGGCGTCGATCGTGTTGCCGCAGACGTTGACCGGGATGTTGATCGGCGCCTGGATCACGTTGCCGGACAGGACGCCCGGGGAGCCGACCGCTGCGGCGCGCGCCGAGGCGCCGCCACCGTGACCGTAGCCGTAGCCGTCGTCACCGCTGTGGCCCTTGCCGTAGCCCTTGCCGCCGCCGTAACCCTTGCTGCCGCCCTGGCCGTAGCCCTTGCCGCCGCCGTGGCCCTTGCCGCCGTCCTTGTCGCGGTAGCTGCCGCTGTCCTTCTTGCCGTAGCCCCCGCTCTCCTTCTTCCCGTAGCCCTTGCCCTGGCCGTAGCCATGGCCCTTGCCCTGGTCGATGGAGCCGTTGACGCAGGTGTTGCCCGCCGCCGAGTTGAGGAGCCCGACGACGTTGACGGTGTTGCCACAGGCGTTGATCGGAATGTTCACCGGCGCCTGGATGGTGTTGCCGGACAGAACGCCCGGAGAGCCGGCGGCGACCCCGGACGCGTGGGAGTCCGCGTAGGCCATACCGCCGGTGACGGCGAGCACGCCGCCTGTCGCGACTGCGGTGAGCAGCCCCTTTTTCGCGACTTGTCGCATTGAATGTCCCTGCCTCTTGCTTTTCCGATACGGAAACCGGCGGACAATCGCCCGCCGGGGGAATGAATGACCCCCCGGGGCCGGAAAACCGGTGTCCCACCCCTAGCCGGTGCGGCGGCCCCGGAACGCGGAGATGGCGCATCCGGGGCCGCCGGGATCAGGCCTGCAACGATGCGGCCCGCCGCGACGTCAGTTGTTGAAGCAGGCGTTGCCCAGGGCCGGGTTCAGCAGCCCCACGATGTTGATCGTGTTGCCGCACAGGTTGACCGGGATGTTGACGGGCACCTGGATCACATTGCCGGAGAGGACCCCCGGGGAACCGACAGCGGCGGCCTGAGCGCCGGAGTCGGCGACGGCCACGCCGGCACCCGCAGCCACGAGCCCTCCGGTGACAGCGGCAGCAGCGACGACCTTCTTGATCATTTTTCCTCCTTGTTGGCAAAACGGCCCCGACCTCGGACCGCACACGAACCAACGACTCGGAAGAAGGCGCGCTACTGCCGCCGGGATTCATTCACTCTTTTCGGCTAAGCGGCAAGAAATGTCGATAATGCGAGCGTCGTTTCAGCAGTTCGCAAGGAACCGGTCGAGAACACGGACGCCGAACTTCAGTCCGTCGACCGGTACCCGCTCGTCCACGCCGTGGAACATTCCGGCGAAATCGAGCTCCGGCGGCAGCTGCAGCGGGGCGAATCCGAAGCAGCGGATCCCCAGGTCGTCGAAGGACTTGGCGTCGGTCCCGCCGGACAGGCAGTACGGCACCGCGCGGGCGATCGGGTCCTCGGCCTTCAGCGCCGCCTGCATGGCGTCGACCAGGGCGCCGTCGAAGCTGGTCTCCAGCGCCTTGTCGGAGTGGACGTCCTCGCGCTTGACCCGGGGGCCGAGGATCCGGTCGACGTCGGCCAGGAACTCCTCCTCGTACCCGGGCAGGAAGCGCCCGTCGACGTGCGCGGTGGCCTGGCCGGGGATGACGTTCACCTTGTAGCCGGCGCCCAGCATCGTGGGGGCCGCGGTGTTGCGCAGCGTGGCCCCGATGATCTTGGCGATGCCGCCGAGCTTGGCGAGCGTGGTCTCCATGTCCTCCGGGTCGAGCTCGGTACCGAGGGCGTCGCCCAGCTCGTCCAGGAATCCGCGCACGGACTTGGTCACCCGCACCGGGAACTCGTGCCGGCCAAGCCGGCCGACCGCCTCGCAGAGCTCGGTGATGGCGTTGTCGGTGTTGGTCATGGACCCATGGCCGGCGGTGCCGTCCACGGTCAGCCGCATCCAGTGCATGCCCTTCTGGGCGGTCTCGATCAGGTACAGGCGCACGTCCTCGTTGACGGTGAAGGAGAAGCCGCCCACCTCGCCGATGGCCTCGGTCACGCCCTCGAAGAGCCCGGCGTGGCGGTCGACCAGGTGCCGCGCCCCGTAGACGCCGCCCGCCTCCTCGTCGGCGAGGAAGGCCAGCACGATGTCCCGGGGCGGACGGCGACCGCTGCGCAGCATGTCGCGCACGACGGCCAGGGTCATCGCGTCCATGTCCTTCATGTCGACCGCACCGCGTCCCCACACGCACCCGTCGGCGATCTCGCCGGAGAAGGGGTGGTGGGTCCAGTCGTCCGCGTTCGCGGGCACGACGTCGGTGTGGCCGTGGATCAGCAGGGCCGGGCGGGAGG
>NZ_JARAVO010000447.1:0-2524 GCF_033792805.1 Streptomyces sp. PA03-1a | reverse complement strand
GGGCCCGGTTCCTCCTCGGCGTCGGGGGCCTCGCGGCCGGTGAGGGCGGCGAGGCTGCCACGGACGTGGGCGAGGTGCTCGCGGATCTCCTCCCGGCGGACCTCGTGCTCGCGCAGTTCGCGTTCGGCGGCCAGACGGATGCGCTCCTCCCGCACCCGGGCCTGGGCGAGCAGCTCCGCGGCGGCGGCGTCGGCCTCCTCCTGGCGGCGCCGCGCGGCCTCCTCCGTCTCCGCCAGGGCCCGGCGGGCGTCGTCCACCATGGCCTCGGCGTAGGAGGTGAGTTCGGCCAGGCGCGAGTCGACCCCGGCCTCGCCCTCCGCGAGTTCGTGCTCCTGGGTGTCGAAGCGCTCGCGGTGCTCCTTCTCCAGTTCGGCGAGCGCCTGTTCGCCCTCCCGCCGCGCGGCGTCGAGCTCCCGGGCGACCTCGTCCCGCAGCAGGCCGGTCTCCTCGCGGGCCTCGCCGAGCACGCGCCCGGCATCGGCACGGGCCTGCTCCAGCACCTGCTCGGCCTGCTCGTCCGCGGTGCCGCGGCGGGCGTGGGCGGCCGCGCGGGCCTCGTCCATGAGCGTGCGGCGGGCGGCCGCGGCCGCGTCGTGCGCGTGCCGGGCCTCCTCCTCGGCCTGTTCGCGTACGGAGGCCGCCTCCTCCTCGACCAGCCGCAGCAGGTCCAGTGCGCCCTTCCCGAGGGATTCGTAGGTGGGCGGCGAGAGCGTGGAGACCGCCTCGCGCAGCGCGGCGCACTCCGCGGTCATCTCGTTGGCCAGGACGGTGAGCCGCGCGGCGCGCTCCCAGGCAGCGTCGCGGTCCTCGGACAGCTCCTCCAGGAAGCGGTCGACCTGTTCGGTGCGGTACCCGCGGCCACGGACGGTGGCGAAGCCGTGGCCGCCGCGGGGGTGTGCCGTGCTCATACCCCTATTCTCGGGGATTTGCCGGATTTACCCATAACGCGACACTCCGACCGGCCCGCAGACCGGCCGGAGCGACGCCGTACGGGGACCTAGAGCATCCCGTCCCACATCTGCTCGATCAGCACCGGCCACCAGTGCTCGGGCGACGCCACCGCGGCCGGGTCGAGCGCGGCCAGCTGGTTCTGGAAGTCGACCGTCCAGCGGCCCGCCTGCTCGGGCGTCAGGCCGAGCCGCCAGCGCCACATCTTCCCGAGCAGTGCCAGGCAGCGGACGAACTCCGGCAGGCTGGAGTTGACGAACTGCGGCACGGGAGCCGTACCGCCCGGCCCGGCCTCCAGCGGCACCGCGACGATGTGCGCCGTGCCGTACTGCACGCACAGCTGGCGGCCGAAGTCATTGCCCATCACCAGGTACGAGCCCGCGTCCGGGGCCGGCTGCACGCCGCGCTCGGCCGCCAGCTCCGCCAGGGTCGGCACCGGCCGCCCCGGCTGGGCCTGGGCCCAGAAGAACGGCCCGAAGTCCACCGGCAGCCCGGACCAGGTGAGCGTCTGCGCGACGAGGTCCGGCACGCCCTGCCGGGCGACCGCCCGCTGGTCGAAGCGGAACACGCCCTGCGGCCCGAAGGACTGCGCCAGTTCCTGCCCGATCGCGTCCAGCGGGATCGGGGAGACCCGCTGGACCTGGTGCTGCTCGGGCAGCGGCACCCGGTGCGGGTGCGCGTGCGCCGGGGCACTCGCCACCTGGTGCAGCTCGCCGAGGTGCGTCAGCAGGTGCTGCACGCCCGCGCGACGGCTCGCGTGGTCCTTGCCGTAGGGGGCGGTACTGCTGATCCGCACCTGGGGCCAGGTCTCGCGGATCATCCGGGCGCAGTAGCCGCCCGGCAGGTCGCACGACTCCAGCTCCGTGTGCAGCTCCAGCACCGCCTGCGGCGGCACGCCGAGGGCGCGCAGCTCGTGCAGGATCTGCCACTCCGGGTGCGGCGTGCCGGGTGCGGAGCGGCGCATCAGCTGCTGTTCCGAGCCGTCCTGCGCGCGGTAGCGGAGCACGGCCAGGTAGCCGGGGCCGACCGTGGGCACCCCGGTGGGCGGCTGCGGCTGGGCCTGCGGCTGCTGGGGGTAGCCGTACGCCGGGGGCTGCGGCGGCGCCGCGACCGGACCGGGCGGCGGCGGGGGCGGTGCCGACGCCCCGGCGGCGCCGTCCGGGCGGGACAGCATCGTCGCGGCCTGGTGCACGTCCCCGGCCGCCGGCTGCGGCGGTACGGGCGGACCGGGCCGGTCGTTCGCGGGGAGCGCCTGCACCAGCTGCGTGGGCACGTACCCGGCGGCCGGGGTGCCGGGCACGCCCGGACCGGGCGGCGGCGCGGGCGGTCCGGGCGGGCCGGCCTTCGAGGTCTCGGCGGCGGACACGTCGGCGGCGCCGCGGCCGGGACCGGGCGGCGGCGGGGGCGGCGGAGGCGGGCCGTCCGGGCGGGACAGCATCGTCGCGGCGTGGTGCACGTCCCCGGGGGCGGGCCTGGCGGGGGTGGACGGCGCGGGCGGCGGCGGGGGCGGGCCCTGCTGGGCCACCGGCGGCGGGGGCGGCGGTGCCAGGGCGGGCCGGCCCAACGGGGAACGCGG
>NZ_JARAVO010000446.1:0-2528 GCF_033792805.1 Streptomyces sp. PA03-1a | reverse complement strand
CCTCCAAATGCCCCCGCACCTCCCGCAACACGCTCCCCTCCACCTCCCACAACGCCTCGTCCACCGCCCCGTACGGCGCCCTCCGCAACGCCTCCATCGCCTGCTCGAACCCATCCGTGACCGGCGTCTCGCTCTGCCTCATGGCCCCATGCTCCGCCCGCGGCGCGTGCGCGTCGCGCAGGACGCGCACGCGGGTCACAAGCCGGTCGAGCGCTGACGGTCGTCGGCGTCGCAAGCGGCAGAATGGGCGTGTGAGGCGTTTGGAAACGACCCCCCAGATTCGAGCCCGGATGAGCCGGCAACGCAGCCGGGACACGGGGGTGGAGATGGCGCTGCGTCGCGCCCTCCACGCCGCCGGACTGCGCTACCGCGTCCACAAGAGGCCGGTCAAAGGCGTGCGCCGCGAGGCGGACATCGTCTTCGGGCCGTCCCGAGTCGCCGTTTTCGTGGACGGCTGCTTCTGGCACGCCTGCCCGGAGCACGCGACCTGGCCCAAGAACAACCAGGAGTTCTGGCGTGCCAAGATCGAGGGCAATCGGTCCCGCGACCAGGAGACCGACGCCCGCCTCGCGGAAGCGGGTTGGCTGTCGGTGCGGGTGTGGGAGCACGAGACGGTCCAGGACGCGGTCATCCGTGTGCGTGCGGCCGTCGAAGGCCGTCGCGCCCCCGCGATGACAGTGGCCACACCCACGCCGCGCACGTCCACATCTCATTGCATCTGACGCGCAGCCTTGGGCCGGCCGCCCGGCAGCATTTTTGACGGGCCCCTGTGCCAAATCCGATACCGAGGCGCTCATCGACCGCTACGCCGACCTCCCGATCGTCTGGTGGGGGGCTTCGGGCGCGACATTCGTAGTTCCGCCCCAGGCCGCCCGCCGACGGTCCTGGCGATGTCCAGGTCCTCCTCGGACGTCCCCTTACCCTCGTCGATGACCAGCTGGCTGACCAACTGACCTCCGTCCCGGGGAATGTGGATCACCACGTCCTTGGATTCGGCGTCGATCGAGTTGTCCACCAGATCCGCGACGGCGACCTCGAACCCGAATGCGGCAACTTCGGTTGCAGGACTGTGGCTTAAAGGTTCCTGCACCACTCCCCCGAGCGACCTTGTGTCACTGGCACGCAACACCACGTATCGCCCGAATCCGATCCGCCGTTCCTGGTGCGTCACGACATCAAGAGCAGCATCGGAGGGATCCCATGGGTCGAGTGAACGCGGTGACGCGCTACGTGTCGCAGGTCGCCCTGGCCACGTCCACGGCAGTCGCAACGGTGATCAGTTTCTCGACGCCCGCGTCGGCAAGTGCCGTGGGGTACGGGAAGGTCACCGGCTTCTGCTTCGACGCGAAGGGCGTCGAACTCTGCCTGCCGACAACGTCCATCGGCCATTTCATCCAGGGCTCGGGGCGCACGATCACTCGGGAGGAAGCGTCCATCCAGGACACCCTCGGCGGTGACACGGCGGGCGGCCGCTGGTGCAACTGGCACATCGACTGGCGCTACTCCGACACGGATGGCCGCACGTACCTCGTCAGCAAGGGCCCCGTACATCAGAGCTGCGCAGACCTGAGCTCGATGGGCCGCATCGACACGACGCGACGAACGTTGAAGCACTACGGAAAGGCGTGCGCAGACTTTTTCGCCGCCGGAGCCAAGCGCGGAACCCAGTGTCACCACATCATCAAGTAGCAAGACCGGAGCACCAGAATGAGCAATGGCATGCAGTCAGCAACGCGCAGCAGGATTCTTCGCGGCGTGCTGACACTCGTAGGGAGTTACATGGTCGCGGCCATCTTCGTGCCTGTCGGCCTGGCTCTCCTCCCGGATGCCACGCAAGCCTCGTTCTCCGACGCCGAGGTCGGATGGCTGGTGTTCCTGATCGGCACCGTGATCAGCGCGCTCGTCTTTTGGGCTACAAGGTCACGCGAGCGATGACGGGGCGGCACCCCCACCGGTTCCGCTAGCCCATTCACACCAGTCCCGTGAGCAACACCCGTGAATTCGCGACTTCGTGCGCCCGTGTCGGGGACTGTGGGCGGGCGTTGAAGCACTGCGGAGGGGTCGGGCGTGACCGGCCCCCGGTGTCGCGAGATCGTCGAGGAACAGGGCGGGATCCCCATGGGCAAACAGTCGCCGAACGTGCGGTCGGGCCGGATGGTGCGGTGGGTGCTGACGGCGGGGCTCAGTTACCTGGGGGCGATGTTCGTCGTGCTCGGGTGCCTGTCGCTGCTGCCGAAGCGGACGCAGACCTCGTTGTCGGAGACCGCCGTGGGGTGGGCCGTGCTCGGGGTGAGCGTGGTGTTGTTCACGCTGTTCGCGGGGCGGAGCCGCGGGCGGTCCTGAACGCCGGTCCCGGGTACGGACGGGCTCACGCCCGCATCCACGCACGCGTGCCGAACGAGGCGCAGGAGCGGGAGGCGATGTCGGCCGCGAAGGCGAGGGCGGTGTCGAAGGCGGGTGGGGTGAGGCGGCCCCTTAAACAAAACGTACCCTCCCAAGAAAACACTTTGATTATATCGAGGGAGCGG
>NZ_JARAVO010000445.1:0-2542 GCF_033792805.1 Streptomyces sp. PA03-1a | reverse complement strand
GAAACGCCCGGTTACATTCCGAACCCGGAAGCTAAGCCTTTCAGCGCCGATGGTACTGCAGGGGGGACCCTGTGGGAGAGTAGGACGCCGCCGAACAATCTTTAGTAGCCGTGCCCCTGGACCCAGTCCGGGGGCACGGCTCTTTGGCGTATCCACACCCGCTGTTCATGTTCAGATCAGCAACGCATCACCGGCTGCGGTGATCCTTGCCGGAACGGGTAAGTGGAGGTGAGCCTGATGCAGCAATTTCTGGTTCAGGGTGCTGAAGTAGCCGCGCTGGAGGACGAGTTCGCGTCCGCGGTGGACGGGCGTCATGCCGTCGCCGTCGACTCGGCGACCTCCGCGTTGCATCTGGCGCTGCTCTCGCTCGGCATCGGTGCCGGCGAGGAAGTGATCCTGCCGTCGTTCGCGCCGGTGGAGTCCGCGGCCGCCGTGCGGCTGGCCGGTGCGGTGCCGGTCTTCGCCGACATCGACCCGCTGACGTTCTGCCTCGACCCGGAGGCCGTGGCCGCCGCGATCACGCCCCTCACGGTGGCGATCCTGCCGGTGCACCTCTTCGGGCACCCTGCCGCCGTCGACCAGATCACCGACATCGCCGCCCGGCACGGCCTGGCCATTGTTGAGGACGCCACCCAGGCCCAGGCGGCGACGCTGGCCGGCCGCCGGGTCGGCACCTACGGGGCGCTGAGCGTGTTCGCCGTCGAGGAGGGCGCCGTGGTGACCACGGAGCACCCCGAACTGGCCGGTGCCGTCAAGAGGCTTCGGGACACGGCCCACGCCAGGGCCCGGATGACCGACGGCAAGGCGGCCGCAGGCCGCGGGGTGCTGGCGAAGCTCGCCGGTTCCGTGGCCCGGCAGCGGGCCAACTGCCGTTACCTGGACTCGGCCCTGACCGGTGTCCTCGTGCCGTACGTGGAGCCCGGCGCGCACCACGTCTACCACCGCTACACGGTGCGGATACCCGGGAACGGCCGTCCGGACCGGGACGCGTTCGCGATGGCGCTGGCCGCGCGCGGCGTGCAGGCGAACGTGAGCATCCCGACCCCCGTGCACCGGTTGCCGGAGTACCGGTCGAGCTCGTACCTGCCCCGCACGGAGAAGGCGGCCGGCGAGACGCTGTCGCTGCCCGTCCACCCGGGTCTGACGGAGAAGGAGTTGGAGCGGATGGCCGTGGCGTGCAACACGCTCGGCGGACTGCTCTGAAACCGGGCCGCCCCGGTCGGGCCGTGCGTCGATCGGATTTCCGAACCGGGGCGTGCATGCGTTAAGATCCTTCACGTCGACACGCCCCAATAGCTCAGTCGGCAGAGCGTCTCCATGGTAAGGAGAAGGTCTACGGTTCGATTCCGTATTGGGGCTCTGATGAGGAAAGGCCCCCGCCATCCGGCGGGGGCCTTTCTCGTTTCCCTTGCCCTTCGCGGAGCGGACTGCCGCCGCTACGCGGGCAGTTCCGGGACGCGCATCGTGAGGATGGCCATGTCGTCGGAGGGCGCGTCGGAGGCGAAGCGCTCGACGGCCCGCTGGATGCGGGCCGCCACGGCGCCCGCCGTGAGGCCCGTGCAGGTGGCCAGGACGTCGGCGAGGCCGTCGTCGCCCAGCATGCGGGTGCCCTCGCGCCGTTCGGTGACGCCGTCGGTGACGCAGAGCAGGACGTCGCCGGGGTCGAGCGTGACGGTCTGCTCGACGAGTTCGAGGTCCTCGATGACGCCGAGCAGCGGCTGGGGTTCCGCGGCGGCTTCCACGACGCCGCTCTGCCGCAGCCGCAGCGGCAGGGGGTGGCCGGCGCAGACGACCTTCAGGACGGCGCTGCCGTCGCTCTGCGGCCACATCTCGCCGTAGAGGAGGGTGAGGAAGCGGCTGCGGGCCCCCTCGTCCAGGATGGCCGCGTTGAGCCGTTCCAGGACGGAGGGGCCGCTGAAGCCCTCGCGGGCGAGCAGGCGCAGCGCGTGGCGGGCGAGACCGGTCACGGCGGCGGCCTCGGGGCCCGTGCCGCACACGTCGCCGATGGCGAAGCCCCAGCAGCCGTCGCGGATGGGGAACACGTCGTAGAAGTCGCCGCCGACCTCGTTGCCCTCGCCGGCGGCGCGGTAGACGACCTCGACCTCGACGCCGGGGATCACCGGCAGGCCGGGCGGCAGCAGGCTGCGCTGCAGAGACTGGCTGATGGCCGTGCGCTCGCTGTAGAGGCGGGCGTTGTCCAGGGCGAGGGCGGCCCGGCGGGACAGGTCCTCGGCGAGTTCGAGAATCTCCTGGCGGAAGCGCTCGTCGGCGGACCTGCCGAGGGTGAGCATGCCGATGACGCGGTTGCGGGCCACGAGCGGCAGGACGACCGTCTCGCCGCCGACCGCGGCCGCGGTCGCCAGGGCCGTGCCGGGGCCTGTGGCGGGCCGGCCCGCCTCGCCGAGGCCCAGGCTGCGCAGGGAGGCGCGCAGGGCGGTGGAGTGCGCGGCGTCGGCGGGGGCGGTCCACACGCGGGCGCCGCGCACTCCACCTGTCTCTTATACCAATCTGACGCTGACCTTGACCAGACTTTGGTAGATTT
>NZ_JARAVO010000444.1:0-2554 GCF_033792805.1 Streptomyces sp. PA03-1a | reverse complement strand
TTGTGTATACTTTTCTCACATATCTTTATTTTTTTTTTTCAAGGTAAAAACCGGAATACGAGTTGTAGAGGGGTCTCGTGGGCTGGGAGATGTGAATAAGAGCAAGACCCAAGCCCCCGGCCAAGGGCGGCGGCGCCCCCGCCACCCCGCGGGCGACGGCGGGCAGCCCGACCACCGGAGCGACCCCGACCACCGGGGCGACGGCGACCGAACCGGCGCCGTCCGGCTCCCCGTCGGGGCAGCCCAGCGGTTCCGCCTCCCCCGCCCCGGGCGCCTCCGACGGCCCCGTCGACCAGCAGCCGCAGGGCGGCCAGTGACCGCCCTGCGCCCCCGCCTCGTCATACCCCTGCTCGCCCTCGTGGTGCTCGTCTGTGTCCTGCTGCTCGGCGGCTACGTACGCGGCGACTTCGAGGCCGACCACCGGGTCCACCCGCCGGTCTCGGCGGACAAGGTGCCGGAGGCGGTGCTGGAGGGCGGCCCGGTCGTCGACACCACCGGTGACAGGCCCCGCTCGTACCGCACCCCGGACCGCACCATCGCCCTCACCTTCGACGACGGACCCGACCCGGTCTGGACGCCGGAGGTGCTGGACGTGCTCAAGCGGCAACACGTACGCGCCACCTTCTTCGTGACCGGCGGCATGGCCGCCCGGCACCCCGCGCTGATCCGGCGGATGGTCGCCGAGGGCCACGAGATCGGCGTGCACACCTTCTCCCACCCCGACCTGGTGTACCAGTCGCCGGGGCGGATCGACCGGGAGCTGTCCCAGACCCAGCTGGCGCTCGCGGGGGCCGCCGGCATCCACGCCTCCCTCTTCCGCCCGCCGTACTCCTCGACCGCCGACGCGCTGGACGACCTGTCCTGGCCGGTCGTCCAGCGGGTCGGCAAGCAGGGCTACGTGGCCGCCTTCATCGACCGCGACGCCGAGGACTGGCGACGGCCCGGTGTGCGGGCGATCGTCGACGCCTCCGTGCCGGCGAAGCCGGGCGAGGGCGCGATCGTGCTCATGCACGACGCCGGCGGCGACCGCTCGCAGACCGTGGCGGCGCTGGACCGGCTGGTCCCGCTGCTCAAGGAGCGCGGCTACCGCTTCGCCACGGTGGGCGAGGCGGTCGGCGCCACGTCCACCAACGACAAGGTCAGCGGCTCGGAGCTGTGGAAGGGACGGGTCTTCGTCGCCGCGGTGGAGGTCTCCGAGGCAGCGGTGCCGGCGCTCGCCGTCCTCCTCGCCGGGGTGGGCCTGCTGGTGCTGGCCCGGTTCGCCGCGATGCTGGTGCTGGCGCGCCGGCACGCGCGGCAGCGCCGGGCGCCCGGCTTCCGCTGGGGGCCGGCGGTCACCGAACCGGTGAGCGTCATCGTCCCCGCGTACAACGAGAAGGAGTGCATCACCCACACGGTGAACTCCCTCGCCACGAGCGACCATCCCGTGGAGATCGTGGTCGTGGACGACGGCTCGACCGACGGCACCGCCGACATCGTCGAGGCCCTTGACCTGCCCGGCGTCACCCTCGTGCGGCAGCCCAACAGCGGCAAGCCCGCGGCGCTCAACAACGGTGTGGCGCACGCCCGGCACGACCTGATCGTGATGATGGACGGCGACACGGTCTTCGAGCCGGCCACCGTCCGCGAACTGGTGCAGCCCTTCGGCGACCCGCGGGTCGGCGCGGTCGCGGGCAACGCCAAGGTCGGCAACCGCACCCGGATGATCGGGCGCTGGCAGCACATCGAGTACGTGATGGGCTTCAACCTCGACCGGCGCATGTACGACCTGCTGCGCTGCATGCCCACCATCCCCGGCGCGTGCGGCGCCTTCCGGCGGGACGCGCTGCGCGACGTCGGCGGCATGAGCGACGAGACCCTCGCCGAGGACACGGACGTCACGATGGCGCTGCACCGGGCCGGCTGGCACGTGGTGTACGCCGAGCGCGCCCGCGCCTGGACCGAGGCGCCGTCCTCGGTACGGCAGTTGTGGAAGCAGCGCTACCGCTGGAGCTACGGCACCATGCAGGCGATGTGGAAGCACCGCGGCGCCGTGCTGGACCGCGGGCACTCCGGCCGCTTCGGCCGGGTCGGGCTGCCGCTCGTCGTCCTCTTCCAGGTGCTCGCCCCGCTGCTGGCCCCGCTCATCGACGTGTTCGCGATCTACGGGCTGGTCTTCATGGACCCGTTTCGCACCGCGCTCGCGTGGGCGGGCGTGCTCGCCGTGCAGGCCGCGTGCGCGGCGTACGCCTTCCGGCTGGACGGCGAACCGCTGCGGGACCTGTGGCCGCTGCCCCTCCAGCAGGTGCTGTACCGGCAGTTGATGTACCTCGTGCTGCTGCAGTCCTGCGTGACGGCCGTCAACGGCGGCCGGCTGGGCTGGCACAAACTGCGGCGCACCGGCGAGGTCGGCGCGCCGACCGTCGGCAGCGGCACCGCCGGCCGCGTCTGAACACCCGTACCTTCCCGAGGAGTTGCCCCATGTCCGATGCACGTGAGGGCCTGTCTCTTATACCCATATCGCAACCCCGGAGACCTCTCTAACACTCGTATGCCGTCATTTACTAAAAAAAAA
>NZ_JARAVO010000443.1:0-2559 GCF_033792805.1 Streptomyces sp. PA03-1a | reverse complement strand
GTTCCGCCCACTACGCCATCGGCCTCGGCCCCACCCCGCCCGACGCGGCCGGCCTCGCCGGGATCACCCGCGCGTGGAGCCGGGGCCTGCCCGGTACCGAGGTGACGTGGGCGGAGGGCGGCGCCGTGCCGACGCTGCGGTGAGGGCGGGGGCGCAACGCGGTCAGGCGGCCCTGAACTCGACGATCCCGATGTCCCCCGCCGTGCGCACCGACGACACCCGCAGCCCCGCGTCCGCGCCGAGCGCGGTCAGCGCGGCGACCCCGCGCTCACGGCCGCCGAAGTACACGAGCATGCGCAGGTCCATCGCGGCCACCGTCGACTCGCGGTCGGCGCCCACCTTCTCCACGACGAGCACCCGGCCGTGCTCCCCTGCGGCCTCGGCGCAGCGGCGCAGGACGGACCGTGCCGCGTCGTCGTCCCAGTCGTGCAGGATCGCGCAGAGCAGGTAGCCGCCGGCCCCCTTGGGCAGTGCCTCGAAGAAGCTGCCCCCCAACGCGTCGCCGCGGTCGCCGAGTCCGGCCGCCGCCAGCGTCGCGCGGGCCGCACCGGCCGTGGCGGGCTGGTCCACCACGGTGCCGCGCAGCTCCGGGAAGGCGGTGAGCAGCGCCGCCAGCAGCGTCCCGTTGCCGCCGCCCACGTCGACCAGGTGCCCGAGCGCGCCCCAGTCGTACGCCGGGACCAGCGCGCTCGCCCACTCGGCGACGTCCACCCCCATCGCGCGGTCGTACGAGCGGGTCCGCTCCTCGTCCGCCGCCAGGTCCTCCCAGAACCCGCGGGCGTACTGGCGCGGGAAGGCGGCCGTGCCCGTGCGCACGCTGTGCGGCAGCTGCACGAAGGCCAGTTCGGCCCGGCCCAGGCCGCCCTCGGTGTCCAGCCACTCCCGCAGCCCGCCCGGGTGGTCCGACCTCAGCTCCTCGCCCCGGACCGTCAGCGCGTACCGCCCGCCCCCGTCGCGGGTCACCACCCCGACACCGGTCAGGTGCCGCAGCAGGCGGTCCAGCGCCCCCGACTCCGTCCCGGTCTCCTGCGCCAGCTCGGTGGCCGTACGGGGCCCTTCCGCCAGGTGGTCCGCCACCTTGAGCGTGGCCGCCGTGCGCAGCGCCATCGGGGTCACCAGGTCCGCCAACCGCCACAGGGACACGTCCCGTTGCTCCTCGTCCGCCATCAGCAACTCCCTCTCCTCGCGACCGACCGGCCAGCCTCGCCCCGACCCGCGGGCCCCGCAAGCGATTTACCCCGGTCAGGTTGCGCTGCGGGTACGAATCGGTTGCGGCCGGGGCCAACCGCGGCGCCACGGACGGGGGTGGGGCAGCATGACCGGGCATGGAGCGAGACCGGTACGTCGACTTCCTGCGGGCCCTGGCGATCTGCATGGTCGTGCTCGGCCACTGGCTGATCACCGCCCTCGTCCCGGAACCGGGCGGGGGCATCGTGGCGCCCGAGCTCCTGGCGGAGATCCGCTGGACGCAGTGGCTGACCCTGGGCTTCCAGATCATGCCGCTGTTCTTCCTCGCCGGGGGCCACGCGGCGGGCGGCTCCTGGGCCCGCGCCCGGGCGGCGGGTGGCACGGCGGCCCCCTGGGTCGCGCGGCGGGCCCTGCGCCTGCTGCTGCCCGCGGCCGCCTACTGCGGGCTGGTGCTGCTCGCGGTCGCGATCTGCTCGGCGGCCGGCGTGGACCGGCGCACGCTCGAGCTCGCGGGATGGGCGATGGCCATGCAGTTCTGGTTCCTCCCGGTGTACCTGCTGCTCAGCGCCCTCACCCCGGTGCTGCACGCGGCACACCGGCGCTGGGGGCCGCGGGTCCCGGTGGCGATGGGTGCCCTCGCGGTGGCGGCGGGCGCGTCGGTGACGGCGGGCGCCCCGGTTCTCACCGGGCTGGTGGACTACGTCCTGGTCTGGGGCGTCGCGTACCAGCTCGGGTTCTGCTGGCGCGACGGGCAGTTGACGCGCCTGCCCGCCGCCGCGATGGCGGCCGGAGGCGCGCTGGCCTTCACGGCGCTGATCACCCTCGGGCCCTACCCGGTGAGCCTGATCCGGGTCACCGGGGAGACGGTCGGCAACACCGACCCCCCGTCCCCGGCGATGCTGGCCTGGGTGGTGGCCCAGGCCGGCGCGTGCCTGCTGGCCGCGCCGGCCGTCCGGCGGGCGCTGGAGGGCGCACGCATGGGACGGGCCGTCGGGTTCCTGGGCGGCGCGAGCATGACCCTGTACCTGTGGCACATGCTGCCCGTGCTGCTCGCCGCCGTGTTCTACCTGGTCGGTCTCGCCCCCGACGCCGCCTTCGGCAGCGCCGCCTGGTGGGCGCTGCGCGTGCCCTGGATGCTGGTGCTCGCGGTGTTCCTGGCGGGCGTGCTGGTCGCACTGCGGCCGCTGGAGCGTGCGCTCGCCCGCCTGTTCGGCGCCGTCGCCCCGCCGGCCGACGCCCGCTACGACCGCCCCGCCCTGCTGTGGACCGGACTGGCCTGCAGCACGGCCGCCCTCGCCTACTGGTCGGTGCACGGCCTGGCCCCAGCCGGCCGGTTCCCCCTGACGGGTCGGGCGTGCCGCCGGGCGGTGG
>NZ_JARAVO010000442.1:0-2627 GCF_033792805.1 Streptomyces sp. PA03-1a | reverse complement strand
GTCCTGCGGGGCGGGGCCGCTTCCGGTGGGGGGAGCGGTGGTGAGCCATCGGGTGAGGTTGCCGAGCACCTCGTCGAGGGCGGCCCGGTGGCGCGCGGCCTGCATCGTCATCAACGCGAGTCCGTGGGTCCGGTACTCGGGCGGCTGCCCCGCCGTGAACGTGTCCGCCTCGGCGACCACCGCCGGCATCCGCTGGAGCACGGGTTCCCAGAGCAGGGGCAGCACGATGCCGTTCTCCGCCGCTCCGCGGGCCCGGTCCAGGCTCGTGCGGTGGGCCAGCATCGCCCAGTCCGCGTCCGCGGGGCCCTCGCTGAAGTAGGCCGGTGAGCACAGGACGAGGACGCGGTCCGCCGTCGCCACCCCGGGCGAGGCCGGGCCCCGGCCGCCGTCGGTGGCCGCCCTGACGAAACGGACCGGGGAGGTGCCCAGCCGCCGGTCCAGGTCGTCCAGGAAGCGCGCCACCCAGGCCTCGTCCCTGCCATGCAGGTAACTCACGGCGTAGGTGTACGTATTCTTCATCCCCCACCCGTCCGAACCGGTACGAACGGGCGCGGTCACGGACGCCCGCACTGGCGTCATCATGGAAGAATCCGCTGACGTCTCGTCATGACCCGTTCCGCAGCACATGTATGACTGGCTATCACTTTATATGTACGACTCATTGATGGGTGGGGTCGACCCCGCGACGCTCTCCCGTCCCGGCCCGCGGCCGGCGCCCTCCCCTTCCGCGCCCCCGGGCCTGGGCAAGCGGCAGGAGAACCTGCTGACCGCGGTCCTGCGCGGAATCCCGCTGATGGGACAGGACACCATGGTCCCGTTCGCCGAGGCGGACGTCCGTTCGTGCCTGGCCCGGTTCCGGCCCTCGGAGTACGGAGCCGCCGCGGGGGTGGTCAACCGGGTGCGCCCGGCCCTCCTCGACGCCGTCGTCGGCCGTACGGCCCGGCTGCGGGGGTACGTCCGCGGGCTGCCGGAGGGGGGAGTGGAGCCGCTCCTGGACGTGGTGGGCAAGGCCGCCGTGTACGGACCTCCGGCCCTGCGGGTGGTGTTCGGTGCGTCGGTGCGCATGCCGCTGCGTGCCCTGAGCTACGTGCTGCCCGCCGTGCTCATGGCGGAACGGGTCCAGGCGGTCACGGGCCGGCTGCCCTACCTGCAGGTGCTCTACGTGGGCGAACTGGGCGCGCGGATCAACGCCCTGCCCGCCGCGGTCGTCGCGGAGGAGGGCCGGCTCCTCGCCGAGCACCTGTGCCGCGTCCTGGACCGGGGGCCGATGGCGGGCCACTACGGGCTGTTCGCCGACCTCCCCCTGCCCGCGGGCGAGGATCCGATCGAGGACACCATCGCCCGGCTCGGGGAGGAGCCCCGCGAGGAGATCGCCCGGCGGCTCCAGGGGAAGGGCGGCAGCCTCTCCGACCGGCAGACCCTCGCGTACGCGGCCGCCCACGTGCTGCTGCACGACCTCGGCCGGCTGCCGCTGCGAAGAATCGGCGGCACGACGCCCTCCGACGCGGAAGCCGTCGGCGTCATCGACATCGGCGGCGTCCAGGAACGTCATTTCCACCGGGTGCGCGCGATCTTCGCCGAGGCGCTCGGGCACGCCGGACCAGGGCCCCTCGTGCTCACCCGGCACTCCGTTCCGCCGTACACGATGTCGCGCGTGGGCGACGTCGGCCTGCGCGACTTCCTGGACGGCGTGCCGTACGACGAGGCCGCGCTCCCCGCGGCCGTACGGCACGACCTGCACCTCCTGCGGGCCGGCAGGGTCCTCGACCGCGTCAGGTGAGCCCGGGCCCGGCACCGGGACCGGTCCGGGCCCCGGTGCCCGCCCGTCGCGGCCGGTTCACAGGCATCCAGCGCACCGCGAAGTCGACGGCCTCCCGCAGGTCGAGCAACCGGCACCGGAGCCCGCTCACGGTGCCGGTCCTGGTCGTGCCCTCGGCCTCGTACGCCGCGCCCAGGGCGGCGAAGTCCGAGTCGTCCAGGGCCACGTCCTCGTAGCTCCACCAGGAACGCCGCCCGCCCCTGACGACCACGCAGCGGTAGGTGCGCAGGGGCGGCCGGGGCACCCGGTACTCGGCCAGGTGGAACGCGCTGCACACGTCGAACCCGACACCGAGGAGCAGGACCCGGGCACGGGCCCGGTAGAGCGCCGCCAAGGGGGACCGCTCGCCGAGGTGGCAGTCGGCGCCGTGCTCCGCCGTGATGGCGTCCCCGGCCGGGCCGTACGCCACGAAGGAGGTCTGCGGATGGGCGCTGCGCACCGCACCCTCCACGGTGCGCAGGGTCTCCGAGAGCACCCCCATCCCGGGCGCTGGTGTGGACGCCGGATCGAAGGGCGGCATCGCGCCCCGCACGGCGGCGGCCTCCCGCGGGTCCAGCCCCGCCACACGCGCCCGGTGGGCGGAGGAGGAGTCGGAGTTCTCGGGTGTGAAACTGGGCGTCACCAGCGTGCCGCGCGGTCCCAGCACCCGTAGCAGCGCGTCGAGCATCGTTCCCGCGCGGGTGCCGCCCGCGCCGCGCAGCGAGGCGTGCACCAGGACGACCCCGCCCGCTTCCAGGCCGAGTGCCGTCAGGGATCCCGCCAGAGCCGTCACCTCGGTGGAGCCGACCGCCATCCCGTCCCCCTTCCC
>NZ_JARAVO010000441.1:0-2663 GCF_033792805.1 Streptomyces sp. PA03-1a | reverse complement strand
GGGCAGCCGGACGTGCCGCTCGTACGCGGGGACGGGGACGCGCTGCCGTTCGCGTCCGGGGTGGCGGACTTCGTGACGTACGCCCAGGCGTGGCACTGGACGGACGCGGCCAAGTCCTCCCCCGAGGCGGCACGGGTGCTGCGGCCGGGCGGCGCGCTCGCGCTGTGGTGGAACGTGCCGGACCTGGGCGTCGCCTGGGTGCGGGAGCAGGAGGAGCGGCTGGCCCGCGCGGTCCCCCGCTACCACGAGAACGGCCTGACGGGGACGGCGGAGGACATCCTCCGTTCGCTCGGCTCCCGCCTGGGGATGCGCACCGAGACCCGCGTCCTGCACTGGACGCGCACCGTCGCGCTGGACACGCACCTCACGATGCTCGGCAGCCGTTCCTACTTCGCCGTGCTCGCCCCGGACACCGCCCGCCGCATCCTCGACGACGAGCGGCGCGCGCTGCTGGCGCTCTTCCCGGACGGTCACGTGGTCGAGCCCTACAAGGTCGACCTCACGGTGGCGGTCAAGGACTGACGGTCGAGGACCGAGAGGGTCAAGGCCCGGCGGCCGGGGCACGGCGGCCGGCCCTAGCCGGCCCGCCGCTTCCCGGCCACCGAACCGACGACGCCGACCACGCCCGCGACGAGGACCCCTCGCCACAGGCCGTCCCAGAGGCTGCCGAAGAAGCCCTCGGAGGTCAGGATCTGGCGCATCACGACGTCGGTGACGAGCAGCATCCCCGCCGGGACCAGCGCGACGCGCCAAGGGTGGGCCGCCGCCCAGCGGCGTATGCGGCGGTCGGCGCGCGGGCCGCGCCCGGTCACCGCGCCGGCGCCGCCGACGAGGAAGAAGAGCATCAGCGCGACGGACACGGCGCCGGCGACGACGCCGAGCCCGAAGTCGCCGCTCAGGGCGGAGGCGGCGAGGGAGACCCCGCCGCCGATCGCGCCGACCGCCGCCGCCGGGCGCCAGGGGCCGAGGGTGGCCGAGGCCATCGCGAGCTGCCGCTTCTCGGCTCCGGTCACGTCCCGGGATACATCGGTAGAACGCCTCATATGGCCACGGTCACTCCGCTCCGCTCCCGAAGCCATAGGGGATGACCCTGAGACGGCCCGGAACCGTGGGTCAGGGGCGGCGCCCCGTCCCGCCCGGTCCCGGGCCGTCGCGTCACACCGGTGCGCCCTGCACCCGGACGGGCGTCACCCCCTCCTCGTTGTGCCGCTCGGCCCAGCCGAGCAGGGCCATGCCGCAGGCGTGGTCGAGGTGCCGCAGCCGGCGCAGGTCGAGTTCCATCGGGCGGTCACGGGGCAGCGCCTCCAGTTGCTCCAGCAGCTTGGGCAGCCGCAGGAAGGTGGCGTTGCCCAGCACGCGGACGACGATCGGGCCCTCACCCTTGTCGTGGATCTCCACATGGGTCTGCGAGGTCTCCCAGGCAGCCTTGACCACGGCCGTGAGCAGCCCGATGAGGACCCCTTCGAACATGTTGGTGGCCACGATCGCCGTCGCGGTCACCACCAGGACGACGGCCTCGCCCCGGTGCGCGCGCCACAGCGGCACGAGCTCCTTCACCGGTACGAGCTTCCAGCCCGCGTGCACCAGCACACCCGCCAGCGCCGCCACGGGGATCACCCCCAGGGCGCCGGGGATCAGCGCGGCGAACAGCAGCAGCCACACGCCGTGCAGCACACGTGCCGCCTTCGTACGGGCGCCCGCCTGCACGTTGGCCGCGCTGCGGACGATCACCGCGGTCATCGGGAGGGCCCCGAGCGCCCCGCAGACAGCGTTGCCCGCGCCCTGCGCGATGAGTTCCTTGTCGTACTCCGTGCGCGGCCCGTCGTGGAGCCGGTCCACCGCGGCGGCGCTGAACAGGCTCTCGGCGGAGGCGATCAGCGTGAAGGCCAGCACGGTGCCGATCACGGACAGGCTGGCCAGCCCCGCGAACTGCCCGGCACCCGGCGGCTGGACGACGTCGAGCAGCCCCGCCACCTCGACGCGCTGGACCGGCAGGCCGAACAGCACGGCCGCGCCCGTGGCCAGCGCGACCGCGGCCAGCTGCCCCGGCAGCAGCCGCGCGGCACGCGGGATGCGGGGCCACAGCACGAGGACCGCGATGGTGCCGCCGCCGACGGCGAGCGCGGTGAGCGCGGTGGGTGAGGCGACGGTGCCCGCGACCAGTCCCGGTAATCCGGCGATCTTCGCGACGCCGCCTGCCGGTGCCGCGGTGTCGGTGAGCGCGTAGACCTGTCCGGCGATCAGCACCAGGCCGATGCCGGCCAGCATGCCCTGGACGACGGCGACGGAGATGGCCCGGAACCAGCGGCCGAGCCGGAGCACGCCCATGGCGAGCTGCAGCCCGCCCGCGCAGAGCACGAGCACGCCCAGTGAGGGCAGTCCGAAATCCTGGACCGCCTCGTAGACCAGGACGGTGAGTCCGGCGGCCGGGCCGGACACCTGGAGGCTGCTGCCGGGGAGCAAGCCGGTCACGATCCCGCCGACGATGCCGGTGACCAGGCCGAGTTCGGCCGGCACCCCCGAGGCGACGGCCACGCCCACGCAGAGCGGCAGGGCGACGAGGAAGACGACGAGGGAGGCGGTGACGTCGGCGCGCAGCGACTGCGGGCGGGGCAGTCGCGACGCGGCGCGCATGAGGCGGCTCACCGCGCGGGGGCGGGGGT
>NZ_JARAVO010000440.1:0-2699 GCF_033792805.1 Streptomyces sp. PA03-1a | reverse complement strand
AGGTGAGGTCGACGAGCTCGCGGGGGTGGGTGAGGCGGCGGCCGGTGAGCAGTTCCAGGCGGCGCAGGCGGTTGAGGACCGTGTTGCGGTGGCAGTCCATGCGCTCGGCGGCGGCGCGGGGGGAGCCGTCGCACTCCATCCACGTGGCGAAGGTGCCCAGCAGGGACTCGCGTTCCTCGTCGGCGAGCCCCCGCAGCGGGCCGAGGACACGCTCGGCCAGCTCGCCCGCGAGCCGGCGGTCCGAGGCGGCCACGACCGTCGGCATCCGCTCCTCCCACAGCGCCACCTCGCCGTCGGAGGCGCACGTGGGCAGCGCCAGTTCGGCGAGCGTCAGGGCCCGGTGCAGCTGGGCCAGGCCGTGGACGACCGGGCTGACCCCCGCCCGCAGCCCGGGGACGGCGCCCAGGAGCGCGGCGAGCGCCCCGGGGGACCGGTCGCCCAGCAGGACGACCAGGACCTCGCCCGTGCCGCGGGGTGCCCGCAGTACCCGGCTGCCGGCGCCCACCGGGAAGGCGTCGTCGCCGGGCGTGCCGGAGGCCGAGGCCCGCACGCTGGTCACCGCGACCACGAAACGGCCGTCGCCCGGTACGCCCAGGGCCTGGGCGGCGGCGCCCACGCCGAGGCTCTCGGTGCGTCCTTCGAGCAGGGCGCCCAGCACGCGGGCGGCCCGCCTGCTGCCGCCGGCCCCGCCGTCGCCCAGCGTCTCGCGGTAGGCGTCGGCCAGGATCGCGGTCGTGCGCCGGCGGAACCCCCACATCCGCGGGGCGATGTGCACCATGAGCGGGATGTCGCCGGGATGGTGCGCGGCGACGGTGTCGACGAGGTCCTGCCACACGACCGCGCCGCCCACCCCGAAGACGTGCGCCAGCAGCTCCAGCGGCATGCCCCGCTCGGCCTGGCGGCGGCCGGCCTCCCGCATGTGCCGGGACGCGTCCGCGTCGCGCTCCGGGTCGACGAGCCGGTCCAGGTGCATGGTGATCATCGTCGCGAAGCCGTCGAGGGAGCAGTCGGGGTCGTCGGCGTGGTCCACGAAGCCGGGGACCTCGGTGTGCAGCCGGGCCATGACCCGCTCCGACAGCTCGCCGGTCCGCTCCTTCATCCGCAGCGCCGCCGTCCGCAGCAGCTCCCGGGCCGCCTCGTCCTGCGCCTGCGGACGCGCCGTCACCTGGGCGCTCCGGGGCCGTGCGCCGCGGAGATCCGCTCGGCGTCCAGGGCGAGCGCCAGGTGCACCACGTCGCGCGGTCGCGCCACGGAGCGTCCGGTGAGCTCCTCCAGCCGCCGCAGCCGCCTGCGCACGGTGTTGGCGTGGCAGAACAGGGCGGTCGCGGCCTTCTCGACGGAACCGTCGGTGTCCAGCCACGCCCCCAGGGTCTCCAGGAGCACCGTGGCCTCCGTGGCCTCCACGTCCCGCAGCCCGCCCAGGACGCCGGCGGCGACCTCGCTCGCGACGTCCGGGCGGCGGGCGAGCAGCCCGGCCGGGTAGCGGCGGTCGAGGACGGCCACCTCGCCGTCCCGGGTGCAGGTGCGCAGCGCGAGTTCGGCGAGTTCCCTGGCGTGTCCGACCGCGCCCAGCCGGTCCACCTCCGGGCTCAGGCCCGCCCGCGTCCCGGTGGGCACCTCCAGCGCGGCCGCGAAGTCGCCGAGCGTCAGGTCGCCCAGGTCGGCCAGGAGCACCTCGCCGCCGACCGGGAACGCCCGGTGCACCCGCACCCCGGCGGGCACCCCGGCCCGCCGCCGTACGGGTGGAGGGGCCCCTGTCGAGCCGCGCATGACGGCGACCGCGAAGCGGCCGTGTTCGGGCAGGCCGAGGGCGTCCGCGGCCTCGGCGAGGCCCGGGGTGTCCAACCGCCCGGCGAGGAGCCCCTCCAGCGCCCTGCGGCCGCGCTGCCGGTGGAACGTCACCTCGCCGCGGGCCCGCAGGTAGGCGTCGGCCATCAGCCGGCTGTCCCGCTCGAACAGGTCCCAGACCTCCGCGGCGGCGCGGGCGATCAGCTGCGTCCCCTCAGGCCCCCGGCCCTCCCCGGCCCGGACCAGCGCCAGCCACAGCGCGTCACCGGCTGTACGGCAGGCGCCCATCATCGGCTCCAGGGGGAACCCCTGCCACGCCCGGCGTTCCCCCACCCACGACAGGTACGCGGCGGACACCGCGGAGCGCCCCGGGTCGGCGAGCGAGTCGAGGACGGCGGCGACCGAACCCTCGGTCTCCTCCAGCAGTCCGGACGGTGCCAGCGCGGGCTCCCGGTAGGCGGGGTGCCGGTCCCGGATCCGCTCGACGATGTCCGCCGCCACCGGTCCGACCTGCGCGCGCACCTGCAGCGCGGCGGCTCTCAGCATCTCGCGGTGCTCCCGCCCGGAGGCGCCCGCGATGCCCGCGGTGCACATCGGACGCGTCGTGGCGGGGGTGGCCATCCGATCTTCCTCTCGGCTCTGCGGGCGCGGAGCCCGGGTGGGCGGGCACCCGCACGGCATTCCTACCGGCTGGTAGTCCGGCCCCGGAAGACGGGTGACGCAAACGTGACCGACATCCGGACAGAACCCACACATCACCGAACACGCGGTCGTACGGGACGGCTCGGGCGGTGCCGCTGCACAGCCGGGCCCGGCCGCCGTTGGGAACCGCGACCAGAAACGCCCCCGACCCTCGCCGAACCGCCCGCCATCTCTTCCCATGGAGCTCCCGCATCACCGGCCCCGGACGG
>NZ_JARAVO010000043.1:0-47784 GCF_033792805.1 Streptomyces sp. PA03-1a | reverse complement strand
CACGTATGGCGTGCCGCACGACGGGACCGGCCTCACCCGCCGCCACCCCGACCGCCACAGTGCTAGAGGTGCGAACGACACCCACCCGCACCAGCCGGGGATCACCCCGCCACCCCAACCGTCGGCATCCATCACCACACAAGCCACCCCGCCGGCAAGCCCCTTACAGCGGCCAGCCCCGCCCCCGGGCACCACGCCCGACACGAGCGCATGCCCCACAACCACAGCAGGACCAGGCGCCAAACGCGAGCGGCCCATCGGTGGACGAACCCAGAAGCTGACCGGCTCCGCGAGGTCTTCCGCGGTGATTACGCGAGTCAGCCACAACTGGTCGAAGTGGCACTCGGCAAGCAGGCCTTCGCCCTCCTGCGGCAGTTGGAAGCCGCCTGCCTCGCTGCTGACGAGCTCGCCGAGGCGGGCGACGAGTCTTTTGTCCAACACCCGGATTCCAAAGTCCTCTTGAGCTTCCCCGGTCTCGGGGTCCAGCTCGGCGCCCGGGTGCTGGCCGAGATCGGCGATGACCGCCAGCGCTTCGCAGACGCACGTGGCATGAAGGCCTATGCGGGCTCTGCCCCCGTCACCCGCGCGTCCGGGAAGAAACACCACGTCGGGCGGCGCATGGTCAAAAACGACCGGCTTAACCATGCCGGCTACCTGTGGGCCTTCTCCGCTCTGCGGTCCTCACCCGGCGCGGACGCCCACTACCGGCGTCGACGTGAGCGAGGAGACTGGCACGCGGCCGCCCAGAGACACCTGTTCAACCGCATGATCGGCCAACTCTACCGGTGCCTTCAGGCAGGCGAACTGTTCGACGAACACATCGCCTTCCCCCGCGAACTGACCTCAGCGGCTTGACGACTTGGGATCGTGAGATGTCTACCTCGACCAGCGCTGGCAGGAGGGCTGCACCAACGCGTGGAAACTGTGGGAGGAGCTCTGCGAGCAGGGCTATCCACGCGGCTACAACAGCGTCCGCGACTACGTCAGCCGGGTACTGCGCGGCAAGCCCCAGCCGGTTGGGCCTCGGCCCCCATCCCCCCGTGCCGTCACGCGTTGGATCCTCACGCACCCCGACGCCCTGACCGAAAATGACCGGCTCCAGCTCAAGGCCGCGCTGGCGAACTGCCCTGAGCTGACAACCCTCGTCGAGCACGTGCGCTCTTTCGCCCACATGGTCACCCACCTGCAAGGCGACTATCTCCCGCAGTGGATCGAATCGGCCAGAGCCACAACCGACCTGATCAGTCTCAGCCGGTTCGCCCACCACCTTGAACGCGGCCTCGACGCCGTCACCGCCGGCCTCACACAACCCTGGAACTCGGGTGTCGTGGAGGGACACGTCAACCGCATCAAGATGCTCAAGCGCCAGATGTTTGGCCGCGCAGGGTTCGAACTCCTTCGCAAACGAGTCATATTGGCGTGACCAGGCGTCAGTACATCATATAAAGCAAACAAAAGCCGCAGATCCACTACAAGGCCACGAAGTGCGAGTCGGCGCGTCACTGCTCATCGAGGGATGCCTGCCGGGCAAGGAAGTCCTCGAACGCCGCCCTCTGCTTCGGATTCATGAAGCCTTGGCGGACATTGCGGGCCTTCTCCTGGAGCCAGTGAGCCTCATGGGGGTCCAGTAGCTCGGCGACCACCACGCCTTTGCGAGCAACCGCCGTACGCCCTCCTACGCGACGACGAAAGAGCGTGAACGCGCCGAATTCCTTTGGATGGGCCAGTTCCGGCTCCTCTGCCACAGCCTGGTTCTCGTCTCCAGTTCCACTCGTCGGGTACGCGGCGGGGGCCCAGTGCTCCCAGAGCGCCAGCGTGGCCGCGGGCACCAGCACCGCGCGTTCCGACTCTTCACGCCCCTCCCACATGAACGTGACAGAGACGGGCTCGCCGACCGCCTCGGCCAACCCGAGCACCCTCTCCATCTCATCGTTGATCGGGTAACCCGCCACTACATCAATCTGTATGCCCATGGCGCCTGAGGCTACTGGCCACTTCTGACATGCCAAGCCCACAGCTCCTGCGGCTCGTCGACCACGGCCCACCACGTGTACCGTCCGAAACCGGTAATTTCACCGACTGAGCGCATGCCCGAAGACCGCGACGGAGAGTAACCGCTCCACACAATTTGGGCCAGAGCCCGTTCTCGTGGACAAAGCCAGCAATGAGAGAACGCACGGCCTCCTCGGCGAACACCAATGTTGGGCCGTCCACGAACACCTTGACTATTGCCCCACCGGGGTGGACTGCCACGACACGGTCGAGGAGATCGACCTCCATGCCGTCTGGACCCTCGATCGCCTCCACGGCATCGAAGCCTTGATCGAACAGGGCAAGAGCCCCCGTCCGGTGCAGGGGATCCATCTCCGGCTTTCCCGCAGGAACGGAGGTATCTACGGTCACGACGTACACCACGCCGCTAGCGTGCCAGGCAGACGCGTGCTGCGCGGCAGAGCTCCGAGAACTGCACGTAGCCAGGCGCGCGTTATGTGTGGCGGGCGTCACTGATGAAACCGCACTTCGGCGGTGGCGTACGACTCCATCAGGTGCAAAACACCGGTCTCGTACGTGGCGGCTGCAGCGCCGAGCACGACCTCGAAGGCCCGTGTGGCGGCGGTCCGCATCTCGTTCAGCGGCTCATCGGGCCCGAGATCAAAACTGAGCCCACGGCTTGACACAAAGGGGAGCCGCGAGCGGATGCCGATGACAGACAGCTACCGACGCAGTTGGCCGAGTCGGCTGCGGGTCAACCTCCGATACGACGGAGTGCGTCATCAGGCGCCGGCGTGGACGTGTGCGGCCCACACCGACGGCAGGTTCGGATACTTCGTCCTGAGTTGCCTGACCGTGCGATGGACCGCCGCCGACGCGCACAACACACCGGATCGATCCGCGATCAACTCGCCGTAGATCTGCTGACTGAAGGCTGGCGCCACGGCGTCGTCGACGCGCCAGAGTGTGCCGACTACCTGGGAAAACCCGGCTATCTGAAAAGCCGCCAACGGGTGGATCGCCTCGTCGGACAGGCGCGCGGTGGTGCGGGCCGTGTCGCAGGCCGACAGGAAAGCGAACTCCGCGTTCCGCAGGCGCAGCCCGGAAATGTCCAACACCCGAAACGGCGTGCGATTGTGGTCGTGCAGCGCAAGGTGGCTGTCCGAAGGGTTGTCCGGGTCGCTGTACCCGTGGCAGGCGAAGTGCGCCCAGCCACTGGCCGGCAATGCGTCGAGAACGGCGTCACGAGTCGCGTCCGCGCCGACCAGGAGCGTGGCGCCGGGTATGAGAGCGGCCAGGTGGTCGGCTTCGGCCTGTGCGCCGGGCAGGTCCGGGGCGTCCGGGGTGTGCGGCATCGCGACCACCAGCAGCCGCGGCTCGTTCCGGTCGTCGCGGCGGCCCGCGCGGGCGTGCCCCAGGGCGCGGATCGTCGGCGTCGTCGAGGAGATGACGCGGTCGAGGAGCACAGGTCCGCCGTCGCGGTGGTGGCCCGCCGCGTGCAGCGGGAGCAGGCTGAGCGATCCGACCGGGGCCCACCAGATCCTTGGCCACGGACCATCCGCCGCCGGTTCCGCCGTCAGCCCCAGTTCGCTCAGCACAGGGCCCACGACGGTGTCCCACAGCCACTCGAGCGTGTCATGGATCGCCTGCTCGGCGATGAGCCGCCCTTCCGTGAACGCGGTGTGCAGAGCGCGTACGCGGTGACTCACGGTCTCTTCGCTCAGACCGTCCAGCGCGCGTGACCGGACCCCGTCCGCAGTGATGATCAGCGCGTCACACCGGTGCCGGCTGACGTTGATGTACACGATCGGGCCCTCGTGCGCCTGCGCGGTGAGGTCGGTGAGCAGCGGCGGCCGTAGGAACCGCTCCATCCCGGGCAGCGCACGGATCCGGTCGGTCACCGCGTCGAGCTCGTCGGCGAGGGCCACGCGGTCGCTCGTGGTGTCGGTTTCGAACTCCGCGGTGAGCGTCCGGAAGCGCTCGGCCAGCTCGGGTGCCTGCTCGCGCAGACCGGAAAGATCGCTGCGGCTGTCGAGTGCCTGGGCAGCGAGCACGCAGCGCCCGGATTCAAGCAGGGTCACCGCGCTCACCTCGTCGCCGACGGCCAGCGCGCACGCAGCCGCGTCGGCGGCAACCCCGGCGAACCGGCCGAGCCAGTACTGGGCGTCCTCGCGGCCCAGGCGGCGCCCGGCAAGCCGGGGCAGCAGCCGGACCGCGGCGGCGTACCCCTCAGCGGCCACGTCGAACTGCCCCGCCTCGGCTGACAGACCGCCCCACCGGTCCGCCGCTTCCGCCCGACTCGCCGTCGGCGATCCGGCAGACGCCGCGGCCTCCCGATAGCAGCCGAGTGCCTCGGCCAGCGCGTCGCCGTCGCCGAGGTGCCGGAAGCCGAGCGCCAGGACGTCGGCGACGCGGGTCAGCGAACTCGCCCGCCAATAGGCGTCCTGCTCGGGCCTCCGCGCCGCACTCCGGGCCAGGCCGACCGCCTCGGCGAGGACCTGCGGATCCGGCGGCTCCCGTCGCGCGACGGCGGGTGCGACGGGGTCCGTGCACCAGTCGCCGAGCGCAGCGGCCAAGCTCGAGGTGTACCGGGGCCAGTGCGGGCTGTCCTCCGCAGTCGCGGCCACGGACGCGCGCCGCGCGGCGATGGCGTCCCGCAACGCGTTCCGGTCGCCGAACTTCTCGTACGCCATCTCCAGCACACCGCCGAGATTGGCCAGCCGCACTGCCCGGTCCGGGTCGCCGTCCGCCGTCACATCCGTGGCCGCGCGGTGCGCGTCGATCGCCTCGTCGAGCACGCTCGCCTCGCCCGTCCTGGCGAAACAGTCGGACAGCATGGCGCCAAGGTTGGACAGCCGCTGGGCCTGCCCGGGGACGAGGCTCGCGCCGAGGCGGACGGACTCCCGCGCGCGGTCGACCGCCTCTGACAGAACCTGCAGTTCGCCGGTCACCCGGAACCGGGTGTGCAGCACGACGGCGAGGATCTCGAGTAAATCCGGGTGGCGGTCCTGCCCTGCGGTGACCTCGGCGGCACGGCGAGCAACGTCGATCGCGTCTACGACGTGAGCCAGCTCTCCGGTTGCATGGAACAACGCGTGCAGATTGACGGCGAGGTTGCCCATGAACTGGACCCGCCGCGGATTCCCCGCGGATGTGCACGCAACCGCCTCCCGCTCGATCATGACGGCCTCCGCGAGCGCGACGCGGTCCCCGAACGCTTCACCGCGGGTGGCCAGCGCCGCAGCGAAGTGGTCCAGCCGCACGCCGCGGCGTGGGTGCCCGGCGGGGGTTGCCGCCGCCACCGAGCGTCCCAGCTCGATCGCCCGCTCGAGCAGGGCCGAGTCCCGGGTCAGCTCGAACTCGGCGGCGTAGCGGCCGCACGCTTCGGCTTCGGTGTCGGCACGTTCCCAGTCGGGGGTCCCTTTCGGGCCCTCGCCGGTGAGCGCGGCCCAGTCTCGTTCCGTGGTCGTCAGCTCGACGAGGTTCTGCGAGTGCCGCGGATCGGTGACCGGGGTGTGGGCCACCAGCGTCTGCCGGACCCGAAGCAGTTCGGACAGATCATCCCGCGCTCCGCGAGCCTGGTAGCGGTCGTCGAGAAGGTACGCGAGGTTCTTCAACCGGTCGAGCACGTCGGACGACCCGGCCGGCGTGAGCTCCACCGCTCGCCGCGCGGCGTCGACAGCCTCCTCCACGACACCGGTCTCCCCGGTCTCATGGGACCAGTCGCGCAGGACCACGGCGAGGAAGTGCAGACTCCTCGCGGTCAGCACGTCATCGGGGGAGCACTCGACGGCGGCCCGCGCGTGCTCCACTGCTTCCGCCAGGGAGGCGAGGTCCTTCGTCACAGTGAACGCCGTCCGCAGCGCGACAATGAGGTTACCCAGGTAGAACGCCTTCTCCGTGGACGGTTCCTCGTCAACGGCCGTCCGGCTCCACTCCAGCGCGTCGGCCAGGGTTCCGCGGTCCTGGTTCTGCCGGAACGCGGTATGCAGCAGCATGCCGATGTTGTTGGCGTAGCTGGCCGAGTCCTCCGGGCTTTCGTATGCCAGGAAGTAAGCCTCCGTGACAATGCGGACGGCTTCCTGCAGGAACTCGAAGTCGCCGGTCTGGTGGTAGCGGGTCTGCAGCAGGCCCCCGAGATTGGACAGGACCAAGCGGCGCTCGGCCACGTCCTCCGCGGCCAGCACGGCACGGCCGAGGTCGATCGCCTTCTCGACCGACGCGGGGTCCGCGCTGTGCCGGGCCACGTGGAACGCCTCCCAGAACCGCTCGGCCAGGCCGTTCACGGGCCCGCCTCCCACCCGTCAGTCCTCGTTGCCGTTCGAGGTGCCAGCCGGGCCGCCAGGCGCCTCATCCGGCTCGGCGACCGTGCGTTTCGGGGTATAGCCGCGATCCGCGGCCTCCTGCAGCAGTGCCAACTCTTCAGGCGAGAAATCGGGTTCGGGCGAGGGCACGGGTTCGTGCGCCATTATCGCTCCTCCTCCGGCACGGTCACCGGCTCTCCGGGTTCGACGAACTCCAGCACGTCAAAGTCATCCGCCCGCAGCCGCAGGCCCGCCGTCCCACGCACGCGCGCGCCGAACGCCCCGTCGGCACCCATCACGCGCGCCGATTCGAGGTACAGCTCGGCCGGGTGGGGGTACGAGGAAGCGTACGACCGGTTCCCGTACCAGCCGCCCGCCCAGTTGCCGTCCTTGAGCCGCACGCGCACGAAGCATGGTTCGCGGTCGCGGAATGCGTGGTCCCAGGCGCTGGGCGTGCGCAGGAACCTAGCCTTGCGCCGCTGCCGATCCACCAGGGAAACGGTGACCGCCGCCATGGCCGGCACGACGAGGAACAGCACCACGGCGACGAAGCCGACCACTCGCGGCCGGTCCACGAAGCCGTCCCAGCCGCCGCCGGCGCCTCGAGCCAGGCGAACCAGCGCTGGCCCCGCCACCACTGCGTACACAGCGTCCAGCGCGATCGACGCGACGATCGCCCGCAACACCCGCTCACCCAGATCACGCTCACCGGGCACCGGACCACGGCGGCGTTCCCGGACGAACTGATAGGTGACCCCGGGCAGCACCAGAAGGACGAGCAGAGCGAGCTGCACGACGGTCGCAGGCGCCTGCACTCACCACCCCCATGTCTCACGAACTCCGCTCGATCAGGCTACTGGCTTGCGTCTCCGCGGTCGGCGGAACACCCCCTTCCCTTCCCCGGCTACTGCGAGGCAGCGGGCCGACCTCGGCGACGGCGGTCCGCATGAGCCTGTTGCTCTGCGGGACGGGGCTCTGTCCTACGGCCGCGCGGACGTAGCCGACGACGGCTGGGGCCGATGGGGTTCGCCGTAGGGAGGACGCGGCCGTCATCGGGTGTCCACCTGCTCATGGTCGGGACGGCCCAGAGGGCGCCATGAGTAGAACGGCAGGCTGCGGTCGCAGGGCTCTTGCTCGACCCAGCAGATCAGTGGGGCGCGTTCGCCGACGGCTTCGACGCCGTCGTCGGGGACGGCCGACACCGGAAAAGTCGGGTACGTGGCAGCGCCGGGGATCACCGCCTGCCGTCACGTCGGAGGGCTACCTGAAGGCGTGGAACGCGACGATCCCCTGCCACCACACCCGCCGATGCCCCTGCGGCCATTCCGCGCCGCTTTCCAGTACACACTGGCCCGCATACCCGCCGTCGCGAACCGTGGCTGCGGGCGATCTACGACCGCGGGTACTGACCTGCCCGGACGCCTACGCGTGCCAGACCGGGCGGGGCTCGCGGGCGTGATGTGCGGGGGCATCATCCCGTCACGCGCAGCGGATTTACGCCCGCGGTCGAAGGCTCAGAGCCACCCCCGCCGCGCCGCCGCCAGCCCCGTCTGGAAACGGGTGGACGCGCCAAGTTCGGTCATCAGGCGGTGGATGCGCCGCTGCGTGGTCCGGGCGCTCCAGCCCTGCGTGCGGGCGATCGCCGCGTCCGTGAGCCCCGAAGCCAGCAGGCTGATCAGGGCCAGGGTCTCGGCATCCGGCTGCCCCGGCTGCCCCGTTTCCGCCGAAGTCGTGGGCGCCGCCTCCCCCAGCGGGATCGCCCGCTCCCACTGCGCCTCGAAGAGCGACTGCAGGGCCACCAGCATCGGCGACGGATGGATCAGGTACGCCGCGGACTGGCCGCCCGGCGCCAGGCTGAACGGGATGATCGCCGCCCGGCTGTCGCTGATCACCAGCTTCAACGGCAACTCCGGCCGCATCCGGGCCTGTTCCCCGGCCCGCATGCTCGGCATGATGTCGTCCTGCAGCCTGCCGGGCCAAGCCACCGCCTCACGGTCGTAGATCACCCGGTGGGTCACCCCGGTCCGCTGCCGCTCCAGCTGGCCATCAAGGTTGCTGCCGGGCCGGTCGACGTACGGAGGGCGGTCGAAGGCGCACACCTCGCGGCGCGCCCCGGTCGTCAGCCGGTGCACCGCCTTGCTGATGTCCTCGCGGTCCGTGAGCAGTTCCGCGGCCATGTCCGGGTGGCTGATCCTGGCAGCCTCCCGGTGCGTCTCGACCAGCCGCTGCACCTGCGCCCGCGCCTCGCCGAGCTGCTGCTCCCGTTCGTGGATCAGCGCGCCGACCGCGACATCGGGAGCCGTGGCCGAGAATCTCGGCGGCCGACCCGCGCTGCGCACCGCCAGGCCGTCCCTGACCAGGCCGGACAGCAGCTTCCCCGCCGCGGGCGCGGCCAGGCCGCACGCGGCGGCGACCTCCGCCGCCGTGCACCGCGGCATTCCCACCAGCGCCGTATATACGCGCTCCGCGTCCGCCGTGAACCCCAGAACGTTAAAATCCATGCCCTCTCCCACACCTCCGTGGCACCAACCGGCCACCTGGCGGAGGTAGGCCACCTTTCCCACCTTGCGTCTCGTCCGCCGCACTTGACATCTTCCAGCAACGAGCGCGCTGCCCTGCGTTGAGGTGGGCGTCAGCGCGCCACGGTGTGTCCCCCGCACACCCTCGCCCCGCTGAAAAGGTGTCCCATGTCGCGTGCCCATCCGCACGGAAGACGGCGGCTCGGTGCCGTGTCCGTCACATCCGTCGTGTTCCTGGCCCTCACCGCCGCGCTCCCGGCCTCCGCCGCTCCCGCTCCTACCAGCCGTACGCCTCTCGGCGACGCGTCGCCGCAGAAGGTGCCGCCCGCCCAGCGCGCCGGCGTCGTCCCGGGCCAGGTGCTGGTGACCCTCTCCCCGCAGACCGCCGTGACCGGCCGCAAGCTGCCGGGCAACAGGGCACAGGCCCATTCCCCCGGGACCAGCAGCGCCGCCGTGAACGAGAAGCTGAACGCGGTCGGGGCCACCTCGCTCCAGCCGCTCCTCCCTTCCCTGTCGGCCGTGGCCACCGAGTCGATGACCACATCGGCTCGCACGCGCCTGGGCGATGACGCCGCCGACCTGTCGCGCACCTACGTCGTACGGACCGGGAACCGCGACTCCGCCGCCGTCGCCCGCGCCCTCCAGGGCACGCCGGGGATCACCCACGCCGAGCCGAACCGCTACGTGAACACGATGAACACCGGCGGGCAGCGACTGCCCGCCACCGTGAAGGCGTCCGCGGAGCACGCACCACCGGCAGCGCCGAGTGCCTCCCCCATCCCCACCAACTTCGCCCTCACCGACTCCGCCCAGGCCTTCCTCAACGCCGGCGGCGTCAACGCGGTGGGCGCCTTCGGCATCCTCCAGGGCCGCTACGGGCAGCAGCCCGGCGCCGGCCGCACCATCACCAACGTCTCCATCGGCGACCTGACCGACCAGGCCATGGCCGACGCCGGTGACCCCTACGTGCAGGGCCACGGTCCGACCACCGTGCTCAAGGACGGTCAGCGCTACCTCGACCTCCCCTCGATGCCGCTGATCCCCGCCTACGTCGCGGCTCCCGACGGAACCCTCAGCGGTTCGGCGTCCACCAAGGACCAGGACCCCGGCCTCGGCGAAGTCCTCCTCGACTTCAGCGTTTCATGGCGCCCCTGGCCCACGACCGGCAGCGCCCCGACCGGACCGGAAGCGACTACACCGACCTGCTCGGTGTCGCCCCAGGCGCCGAATACCGCCTCGTCGTCCCGCAGCAGCCGACGATGGACCAGATCGCGAACGCGCTCCTGGCCGCCGCCCACCAGTCCCCCAAGCCGGACGTCATTACGGCCAGCCTCGGCTTCGGCACCGACGCCCAGGGCTTCCCGGGACGCTACCTCGAGGACGACCCGTACATCCGGTCCGTGGTCGCCTCGATCGTCCAGAAGGACCACGTCGTGGTGGTGATCTCCTCCAACGACGGAACCCGCCTGTACACCCCGGCCGCCGTCGGCCCCGACGGCGGCAGCACGCCCACCGACACCGCGAGGAACGACAAGAACGGCAAGGAAGCCACCGACATCGACGACGTGGCCTACTCCACCACCCCGTCGCGCGTCCCCGACAGCGGCGCGATAGCCGCCGGCGGCACCACCCTGGACGACACCCTCGCCTCCCGGACCGGGCCCGCCACCACCGCCGAGACCCGGATCAGCGGCTTCGGCACCTTCTCCTCCGGCTTCGGCGCCCGTATCGACCTCTCGGCGCCCAGCGACAACATCGTCGCCTTCACCCACACCGAGCGGGGCGACGCGCAGTCCGTCACCCCCGTCCTCAACGGCGGTACGTCCGCGTCCGCACCCGAGATCGCGGCGGCCGCCGCCGTGGTGCTCCAGGCCGCCGGTCTGGCCGGACACCACCTGACGCCCGCGCAGGTACGGGACGTGCTGAAGCGGACCGGCCGTGAGGTCGCCACCCCGGCGCAGATCGACCGCGAGCTCAACGTCGGCCGGCAGATCGACGTCACCGCCGCCGTCGAGGACGTCCTCGGGCACCACGGCAGCGCTACCGCGACCGTTCGGCTGTCGGTCGCCCACCGGGTCACCAACGCCGGCCTGGGCGGTCAGTTCCTGGAGACGACCGACCCCAACCGCATCGACCTCGGCGACATGGCCTCCGGCGGCAACGGCATGGGCCTGGTGGGCCCGGTCACCTTCGCCGGTGACGTCACCGGCCTCCCCAAAGGCGCCAGCCCCACGTACACGCTCACCGTGGGCGCGCGGACCTGGCGGTCCGCCACCCCGGCGATCCGGGTGACGCCGACGGAACTGCTGAACGCCGCCGGACTCCCCGTGGTCTCCGACTCCGACCGCACGATCACCGCCACCTACCGCGTACAGATCGGCGGCCGGACCCAGGCCACCGTGCGCCGCACCCTCACCGTCGGTCCCAGCGACGGCCGTTACGTGGAGAGCACCGCGCCCAAGACGCCCGCGGTGGTGAAGGCCGGCCATGCGGTCACCGTCACCTACGACCTGACCGGCGTCGCCAAGCTCAACGACCCGCAGCTCGTCGTGTCCACCGTCGGCCACTGGAACCCCGCCCTCGCGCCCCTGTTCAGCGCCGCGTGGCACCAGGCCCTGACGGCCACTTCCGGCACGGTCACCATCCCCGCCGACGCGTTCGGCGCCGGGGGTGGCCTCTACGGCATCGGCATCGCCCAGTCCGGCTTCGGGGGCAACCCCAGCCTGACCACCTACGGGGAGTTCGCGCCGGTCCGCGTCGATGGCGGAACCGCCGAGCAGCGCCCGCAGGCACCGCTGGTCACCGGGCAGGACGGCATCCCCGCGCACAGCACCCAGGTCACCCGTGCCAAGGCCGGCTTCGCCGTCCGGTACGACGTGCGCGACGTGCCGGGGGCGAAGTACGCGCAGGTGGAGTTCGCGGCGCCCGCCCCGACGCTCCACAACTCGCTGAACACCTTCACCAACGCCAACGGCACGGCCCTCGACGACAACGGCGTCGACGCGCCCTCCACAGCCCACCGTGTCCTGCCCGCCACCAAGGGTGGCATCGACCTCGACGCCCTGCGGCTGGGCCTGTCCTCCTCCACTGTCTACGGCGTGCGCGTCATGGCCCTCGACAGCAAGCACCGGGTCATCGGCCAGGCGTCTCCCGTCTCGACCATCGAGGTCGACGACGGCGTCGCCCCGGCCGGAAGCACGGTGCTGTCCTTCGCCGCCGCGGGCGACGACTCGGTCGCCGCACTGCGGACCGTCTCCGGTGCCACCGAGATCCGCCACTACTCCACCAGGACCGGCGTCTACGGCCCGGTCATCGCCTCGGACAGCGGCGACGGATCGGAGTACGAGGTCCTCGGCGTGGCCCCCGCCACGCACCGCGCCCTTGCGGTGCACCAGGCGGAGCCCGGCGGCGATGTGCAGGTGGAGACCTGGAACACCGCCACCGGCACCCTCGTCGGGCGGACCACGCTCGCGGCGGCCGACTACCGCTTCGTCGTCGGACGCGTCGACGCCGCCCGCGCCCGCGGCGCGCTGCTGCTGCGGGCGGTCTCCGACAACACCGACCTGGTGCTGCCCGTCGACCTCGCGAACGGCACCACCGAGGATCCCATCCCCGCCGATCTGCCGAACGTCGCCAAGGGCTCGTACAGCCTCCTGGACATAGACTCCTCCGCCGGGGACGTCTATCTGGCGAAGGGCGCTCCCATCGCCCTCTGTCTGGGCGGCGTCCAGATCCCGCGCGTGAACACGGGGACCCGCAGCGTGACGCTCGTGGGGACCATGTCCGGTTGCAGCAACGGCTTCGGCTCCGACGGCGCGGGCACGCTCTACAACCTGTCGGCCACCGCGATCAGCACCAAGATCGTCCCGACCAGCGTCCTCGGCTCGCTCGACGTGGCGACCGGCGAGACGGACGACCCTGTGGCCGTGCGGCGCGGCCCCGCCACGGGGATGGCCGTGGACGGCGCGAACGGGCTCGCGGTGGCGGCGTTCACGGCGCCGGAGGGCACGAGCTACGCGGGCTCCGGCACCGCCGTCGTCGCGGACAACAACGCCACCGGTCAGATGCTCGTCATCGACGTGACGACCGGGGAGGTGGTGCGGACGCTGTCCGGTTTCCAGATCGGTGGACACGGCGGTCCCCTGGTCCACGGCGGTGTGATGAACTCCGTCCAGCTGGACCCGGCGACCCGCACGGGCTGGACGTACGGGGCCTACGACGGCCAGATCCGCCAGTTCTCCTACTGAGCGCGCGGCGGTACGGTCAGTGCGGCACCGTCCGCTACGCCGCGACCCCCTTCGATCCCACCTCCGGCGCAAGCGAGGGGGAGCTCGTGGGCCTGCAGGACGAGGGCAGCGCGATGAAGTACTCCGCAGCACCTCCGGGAGCGAGTGGACCTACGTCGCCAGCGACGGCTTCCCCGCGGGCCCGCACGGCTGCGGCGACATCCCGCAGATCCCGCGGGCCCTGGCCACGGCCTGGAGGAACTGCGCCGTCGCGGAATGAGGTGCGCCGCCGCGCGGGTCGCGCGGAGCGGCGCTGGGGATCACCGACGCGCGCGCACGCCGCTCGACGCGTGCGCCGCGTCGGCATGATCGGGCCGACTCCGCTGCACAGAACCCGCCCTGTCCCGTGGTGCGAGTGGCAACGGCCGGGGTCAGCGATGCGGACGGCGTTGCCGGCGCCGCCCGGTGTGGTGTCGAAGAGCAGCAGGGAGGGAAGCGCCTCGGCGCTGGTGTGCACGGTGCCGTCGATTTCGTCGCGGCTGGACCGACGCACACCCAACAACGTGACAACGCCGTCGAGCTGTGTACCGCGGTCTACGCGGTGCGGCGGGTGTCAGGACTCGAAGCTCCTGACACCCGCCGCAGTACCGTCCGGACGGGACACGTCACCGGCTGCGGCGACTCACTTGCCGTGCTGCATGTACGCGCGGACCACGGTCTGCTGGACGCTGTTGCCGGCGGCGTCCGTCGCGGTCACCCGCAGCGTCACGTACTTGTCGCCGTGCAGGTCCGACGGGCGCTCCACGGTGACGGTGAACTGCCCGTTGCTGCCGTTGGGCACCGCACGTGCCTTGGCGAAGTTCTTCCCGTCCTCGAACGAGGCCTCCACCTTCAGCTTCACCCCGCGCGGGGCGGCCATGCCGTCCTGCATGCGGGCTGTCAGGCCGAAGGTGTGCGTACGCGCCGAGCGCACCGAGTTCTGCATGTCGACCGGCACGTCGTAGTCCAGCTGGAGCAGCGGCAGCGGGGTCTCCCCGGCCGTGGTGCCCGAGTGGAAGGTCCACGACGTGAAGGTCTTGGTGCCGAACTCCCAGTCGTCCGAGTCGCGCGCGGTCGTCACGTCCAGCCGGTACTCGGCGTCGCCCGCCGGCACCTCGAACTTGCCCGCCGCTCCCCTGTCGGACTCGGCGATCTGCTCCCCGTCGCGGTACAGCACCGCCACGGCTGTGTCAGGCTCGTCGTCGGCCCCGGCAGCCCCGGCGGCGATGGGGCCGAAGTTGGAGAGCTCCGCGAACGACCAGTGACCGGTGCCGGAATCGTTGAACTCCGGGATGTCCACCGACAGGGTGTCACCGTGGCGCACCGACTTCCGGGACCACCCACGCGGGATCGACGGGCGGACCACCGCCCCGAACCACCGCTCCGTGGCGCGCTGGCCGTGCCGGTAGGTGTGCGGGGCATCCTGCGACCCGACCGTCCACGCCCAGCTGGGTATCAACCAGGGGACATCGTGGTGCACCACATGGTTCCACAGCGTGTCCTCGGCGCTGCTCACGTACTCGACGCGTTTCTGTCCCTGCGGAACGTAGCGGGCCCACTGGTTGAGGATGACGTCCTCGTAGGACCGCCACCCGAAACGCTGCTCGATCGCCCAGGACGAGGCGCCGGTGCGGGCGTAGGTGCTGCGCACCACGGCGCTGTTCCGCTCCGAGACGGTGTAGACCGTCTTCTCGGGGATGGAGCCCTTCCAGACCGGCATCACGTCGTACAGGTACGGGCTGCGCACCGTGCCGGTGAACTTCACCGTCGTGGTGCCCTGCTTGATGCGCTCCAGCAGGGCCGTTCCGTTCGTCCAGTCGGTCCGCATGGCCGGCAGCTCCATCCGGTCACCGTCCGGCTGCCAGCGGCCCCACACGGCGTGCCCGACCGGCTCCCACGCGAACAGGACCGCCTTGGCCCCCGCGTCTGCCGCGAGTCGCATGAACTCGGAGTAGTCCTCGGGCCACTTGTACCGTGCGACGGCCAGCTTGCCACGGACATCGCTCAGGTCGGGCTCCTGCACCGATCCGGCGTCAACGGCGGTCAGCTGCGCACCCCGGTCCCCGAAGACGGGGGAGAACGTCTCGTAGAACGGGGCGAACCGCAGCGAGCTGCCGGAGACGTCCGCCTGCAGTTGCGGGGCCGTCATCTGCCAGCGCGAGTAGTACTCGAAGGTGCCGTCGGTGACCGGGGCCGTGGGGGTGACGTAGAGGTGAATGCCGTCGTAGTACTGGGAACCGAAGCTCATGCTGCGGCCGTCGATCTGGCGGTGGAACATGGTGCTGACGACGCCGTGCTCTTCGGCTGGACGCGGAGTGCGGATCTTCACCTCGCTGAGCTTGGTGAAGTCCAGCGTCACCGTCGTGTCCTTGGTGACCTTCACCTCGGGGACCACGATCTCATCTGCCTCGTCGCCCGCATCGGACGCCTGGGTGAACAGGCCGGAGACAAGGTACGTGCCTTCCTCCACCATGGTGAATCCGGCGTCCGGGTCCGTGTAGCTCACGAGTCCGTCCGGACCCCAGATGTTCGCGAGACGACCATGCTGGACCTGGCCGTCGCGCAGGCGGTAGTCCACGGTCAGCCGGTGCTGAGGGGCGTGCACCGCGAGGGAGACCGTGGTGTGGGCGAGTACGGTGCCGTCGGCGGACTTGGCGGTGAGGTATCCGTAGTACTTGCCGCGGACCGCATGCGCCGCGTCGGTGTGCAGCGGGACCTCCGCTGTGGCGCCGGGGGCCAGTCGCACGCTGTCGGAGCCGAGGCCGACCACCCCGTCGGGGAGCGCACGACCGCCCTCGGTGGCCAGGCTGACGGCCAGGGAGAGCGTGAACGGACGGTCACCGGTGTTGGTGTAGTGAACGGTGGCCGTCTCGCCCCCGCTGCCGCCGGTGTGCAGCGGGGCGAGGGTGACCGAGCCGGTGGCGGTGACCGGGCCCGTGGCCGCGGCCAGGTCGATGCGGCCGCCCCCCTGCTCGGTGACCTTGGTGCCGGGCACCGTGTGCGCGGTGCTGGTCAGCGCGTCCTTGAGCTGCTGGGCGTTCCAGCCGGGGTGCTGCTGGGCCAGCAGCGCGGCGGCGCCGGCCACGTGCGGGGTGGCCATGGAGGTCCCGGACAGTGCGACGTAGTGGGTGTCGACCGGGTCGCCGAGGGTGGTGCCGGCCGCGCGGGCGGCGACGATGCCGACGCCGGGGGCGGTCACGTCGGGTTTGACCGCGTCGTCTCCCGAGCGCGGGCCGCGGCTGGAGAAGGGGGCGAGGGAGTCGTCGCGGTCGACGGCCCCCACGGTCAGCGCGGCGTCGGCCGCGCCCGGGGTATTGATGGTGGACTGGTCAGGGCCGGAGTTGCCCGCCGCAACGACGAAGAGCGTACCGGTTGAGGCTGTCAGGGAGTTGACGGCCTCACTCATCGGGTCGGTACCGTCGCTGTCCTCACCACCGAGGCTCATGTTGACGACCTTGGCGTGCTCGCCGACCGCCCACTCCATGCCGTCGATGACGCCCGACTCGTCGCCGAAGCCGTAGTCGCCCAGGACCTTGCCGATCAGCAGGTCGGCCTTGGGCGCCACGCCGCGGCGGCTGCCGCCGGACGCGGCGCCGGTGCCGCCGACGATGGATGCGACGTGTGTGCCGTGCCCGAAGTGGTCGCCGGTGTCCGGGGCATCGGAGAAGTTCCTGGCCTCCGCGATGCGGCCGGCGAGGTCGGGGTGGTTCGCGTCGACACCGCTGTCGAGCACGGCCACCTTGACGCCCTGGCCCTCGTAGCCGGCCTTCCAGGCGGTGGGGGCGTTGATCTGCGCGGTGCTGCGGTCCAGCACCGACTTCACCTTGCCGTCCAGCGAGATGCGCGGGGTGACCGCGGCACGCGCGGCGTCCGAGCCCCCGTCGGAGTTCAGGGTCTTCCAGAACTTCCCCAGGTCGTCGCCGTCGACCCGCACCGACCGGGCGTCGATGCTCTCCAGAGCGCGGGAGGGCGTCCTGGCCGCGTTGAACGCCACGAGCCGGTCGGCGGTGGCCGCGGCGGCCTTCGCCGCCTGCGCGGTGACCCTCGCCCCGGCCCGCGACGGCGCCGAGGAGACGATCAGCGGCAGCGCGGGGGTGTGGGCCTCGTCGTAGCCCTCGGCGATCAGCGCCGTGACGTTGAACAGCCGGCGGTCCAGGGTGCCGGTGGCGACGAACGACTCGGCGTCCGACGGCATCACGGTCAACTGCTTGTCGTCGCCCTCCAGCGTCCGGAAGGCCATCCGCTCGCGGCCGGGTCCGGGCTGCACCGACGCCGTATGGCGTCCGTCGGGCAGCGTGGTCACGGTCACGCGGTCACCGGTAAGCAGCCGCACGGTCGCAGAGTGCGCCCTCGGCACGGCAGCAGGACGCACGGCGGCCCCGGCGTCTGCCGCCTGGGTCGCGAAGGCGGCCGGTACGGCGCCGACAACCAGCGCCAATCCTGTTGTTATCGCCGCCGTCAGGCGGATTCTGGACATCGGTGGGACAACCTCTCGTTTGGGTGGAGGTAAGAACTTTCGAATGAATTGACTGTCGAAGTAGCCAGCGTTACTGACTCGGGTGTCGCAACTACGACATGTCTCCATGGCGAGACAAGTGGCCTGTGCGCCGCCGCGCTGTCAGCGCGGCCGCGAACGCCCGTGGTGGTGGGCCGAACGCGCGGCTGCGGATCGACTGCTCCGGCTCAGACCACGCCGTCTCGCGAACGGGGTGCGCACGAGGTCCCCAGTGATCTGGCGTCAAGGAGCCGGAGCGAGCCCGGCGCGACGAGGTTCGCCATGGCAGGGTGGACCTCGTTGAGTGGGACTGTGACCAAGAGGCTCTGATCCGACCGCGAGGAACGGCGGTCAGAAGGTGAGCTTCCAGCTGTTGATGTAACCGCTGTCGTGGCGGTACGCGTCCTGGACCTTCAGTTTCCAGGTGCCGTTGGCGGTCTCGCTGGAGGCGTTGACGGTGTAGGTGGCGACGACGTTGGCGGCCGAGTCGAAGCCGTCGGACCTCTTCAGCCGGTACAGAGTGCCGTCCGGGGCCACCAGGTCGATGGCCACGTCACCGCGGTAGGGGTGGACGATGTTGACGTCGATCTGCAACGTGCTCGGCGCATGGCCTGCGCGACCGGTGATGTTGACGGTGGAGTACACGGCGGCGCCGGCGTCCGGGATGGCCACGTCGGTGGTGTTCTGGAAGATGTTGCCGCCGACGGTGGAGACACCCCAGCCGAACGTCGCCGATCCGGTGAGGTTGAAGGAGTCCTTGACCGTGACTGTCACATTGCTGAGGCCCACGCTGGTCGGTGTGCCGGAGATCAGACCGGTGCTCGCGTTGATCGACAGGCCGGCCGGTAGACCGGTGGCCGAGTAGGTCAGCGCTCCGGGGTTGTTGGTGCCGGCCTCGATCTGCAGGCTCGAGGCGGTGTTGACGACCGTGTTCTGGTCGACCGGCTTGGTGACCGTGACGCGGCCTGCGACGCCGATGGCGGCCCAGGTGTCGGCGACCGTGTTGTAGGTGGCGCTGCTGGCGCCCCACAGGTCAGCGGCAGCCTGCAGGGTTCCGGCGCGGGCGCCCGAGTAGTCGGTGGTGGAGGTGAAACGCTCGGTCAGGGCCTTGTACCAGAGCTTGGCGGCGTTGTCCCGGCCGATGCCGGGGACCGGGCGGCCGTTGGCGGTGGGGCTGTTGTAGCCGACGCCGTTGATCACCTTCGCACCGCTGCCCTCGGACAGCAGGTAGAAGAAGTGGTTCGCCGGGCCGGACGAGTAATGGACGTCGAGGTTCTTGAGGCCGGCATACCAGTTGTCGACCGATGCGCCGTCCCGCGAGGGCTTGTCCATGTAGCGCAGCGGGCTGCCGTCACCCTGAACGTCGATCTTCTCGCCGATGAGGTAGTCGCCGACGTCGCCGGCGTTGTTCGCGTAGAACTCGACCGAAGTGCCGAAGATGTCGGAGGTCGCCTCGTTGAGGCCGCCGGACTCGCCGCTATAGATCAGACCCGCGGTGGCGGCAGTGACGCCGTGGCTCATCTCGTGGCCGGCGACGTCCAGCGTGGTCAGCGGGTGGCTGTTGTGGGGGCCGTCACCGTAGGTCATGCAGAAGCAGTCGTTGTCCCAGAACGCGTTGAAGTAGTCGTCGCCGTAGTGGGTGCGTGAGTAGGCGGCGACTCCGTCGTTGCGGATGCCGTTGCGGCCCATCACGAGCTTGTAGAAGTCCCAGGTGACCTGGGCACCGTAGGCGGCGTCCACACCGGCGGTCTGGGCGTTGGACGGCAGGCCGTCGCCCCAGGTGTCCGTGGCGTTGGTGAACAGGGTGCCGGTGCCGTCGGTTCCGCGGTTCAGGTCGTACGTCGAGTGTCCGCCACGAATGTTGTCGGTCATGCTGTACGTCGAGCCGGACAGTGTGGTCCCGATGGTGACCTTGCCGCTGTACTGGCTGTTGCCGACGCCGGTCTCGATCCCCTGGTACTCGAAGAGCTTGGCACCGGTCCTCGCATCCGTGATGACATGCAGCCGGCTCGGAGTACCGTCGTCCTGCAGTCCGCCGACGACGGACTCCCAGGCCAGGGCCGGCGCGCCGGAAGCCGCCCAGACCACCTTGCGGGAGGTGGTGACGGCCGGGCTGGTGCCGCCCTCGGCCTTGGCGCGGCCGATCGCGAAGGTCTTGGCCGAATCGGCGGACCGGGTCGCGGTGGTGCTCGGCACGCTGATGGTCGCGTTGACGGCCTTGTCGACCCCCTTCGAGGTTCCGTCAGCCGCCGTGTGCACGACCAGGTCGCCGCCGAGGACCGGCAGGCCCGCGAAGGTGCGCTCGTAACGGGTGTGCACGGAGCCGTCGGCGTCCTTGAGGACCGACTTGGCGATCAACTGCTCCCGGGCTCCCAGGTGCAGCGACCGGGCAGTGGCTGCACGGTCCGCCTGGGCAGCCTTCAGGAGCTTCGCCTGCTCCGAGGTCGAGAGCTGGACAGGAAGCGCGCCCGCTCGGGGCTGGACCCGGACGGGGTTGGCGTGCGCCTGGGGCGTGCCGGCCGTCGCGCTGCCGGATGACGCGGCGACAGCGAGCAGCGCAGCACTGGCTATGAGTGCGCCGGCGGTGACTGTGCTGCGGCGTGATCGTCTCACTCGGACTCCTACTGCGGCGACCGCTCGATGGCGGCCGGTGACAATCCGAGCAGTGGGTCTTGGTGCTGCCCGGTCAGAACTGGCGGTTTGGTGGGGATATACGGGGTTGCTGCGTCGAGGGCGGTCACAGCGTGTTGAAACACCTTGTGACACCGTTGGGGTGCATCCCTCAGAAATAGGCCACCAGAGCGACACGTGTCACTGACCTCAGGTGTCGTAACCGCGACATGTCTCAACGCCGACATGCACCGTCTGCCACTGCCACCTTGCCGGCGCGGGGATTTGTCATGAATTTGAGCTCTGCTCGGTGGTCAGTGGTGGCGCTGAGTCCCTACCCGCGCTCATGAGGCACCACTGATGTCAACCCTCCTCGCGCGCACCGCGGCGCGGTGGGGGTGTCCACAACGGCCCGAGCAGCATTGGCGGCCGGCATGGCCGCACTGGGAACACTGACGCACCTAACCGACGATTCTCGCCGGCAAGCTGTATCGCCCTGTGAGGTCGGGGACGCGGCCGGCGGGTGGTTGCCCATGCAGCGTGGTGTGTCCGCGGGGTGATTGTAGGTGTGGAGTCACTGCGGGAACGCCTCTCGGCGTTCGGCTTCTGACTGGCAGGGGCGAGCGCAGGCCCACTCGTCCCGCCGGGAGGTGCCCCCGCAGCCGAGGTTGGGGCGGCCGTGGCGGGTGCGGGGCCGGGCGGGGTCGCGGTGTACGGAGCTGTTGCGGCCGCCCTGGTCCTGCCGTGGATCCTGCGTCCGCCGCCGTCGGGGATGCTGCGGGCCGGGGTCCGGCGAGGGCCGTGGAGGGGCCGGCTGGAGCGGTGGGCCCGGCGTTGGGCGGTGGTGGGTGAGACCTCGAAGCGTTCGGTGGCCCGGCGACGCGGCCAGCCGTCGGCCACGAGGCGGCGGGCCAGGCGCAGCCGTCCGGTCTCCGCTGGAGTGCGGTGGCGCCCGGCGACGAGGCCTGCCCGCTCGCCAGGCCACACCGTGGTCACGCCCCGGCCAGCAGCGCCCCCAGTGCCTCAGCCGTCTCCGGGTAACGGTCGAGCAGTGCCGCGCCGGCCAGCTCGGGTTCTGGCGTCGCCCAAGGGTCGTTGCAGCCCAGGAGGTGGGCCAGTGCGTCGGTGGTTGCCGGGTGGGCAGCGAGGAGGCTCACGCCGATGGGGGACTGGTGGGCAGGGGTCAGGGCCGGCGGCGTCGGTTGGGCCGCGCGCCACGGGGGGACCCACTCGTCCAGGGCCGCGAGGCGGCCGGGGAAGATGCGGCCCGCTTCGCGGATGAGGAGGGGGGCCAGCTCCGTGCCGCCCGCGCGGAGGCTCATGATCAGGGTGGGGAGCCACGGGAGGAGGACCTGGTCGGGCAGGCGGGCGAAGGCGTTGGAGACGGCCTCAACGACGACGTCGGCGAGGCCCGGGACCGGCTCCAGGGCGTGCAGGAGGCCGCTGAGGTAGCGGGGGTAGGCGGGGACCACCAGGGGGTTGGCGAGCAGGTCGTCGCACTTGGCACGCAGTTCGGCGCGGGTCAGGGTTCCGAGGTGGACCTGGGCTGCCCACAGCAGGGCCGTCTTCGACGGGTCCTGGGGGTGGGACTGCGCGACGGCCAGTTCCAGCTGGGTGCGGTCGCAGCCCAGTGACAGGGCCAGGGTCTCCATGCTGAACAGGAAGCCCAGCATGGCCGCCACCTGGCGGACGGTGGCGTCGTCGTCGGTGAACGCGGTCGGCAGCAGGGTGCAGTAGTGCGCGTAGCCGGCCTTGGTGAAGGACTCGATCCACGACGGCAGCGCCGGTTCACTGGTGCGGTAGTAGGAGAGGAGACGGCGGACGCGGTGCAGCACCTCCGGGGCGCCGTCGACAGTGCGCTCGGCCGACAGTACTTCCAGGGCGCGGGTGCCGAGTTCGTCGGCGAGGCGGCGGCTGTTCAGGTAGAGGGTGGCGTCCTCGACGGCTTCCAGGACGGTCGCCGCGGTGGCCCTCGGGTCGTAGGCGCGGCGGCGCAGGCGTTGTTCCAGGACCTGCTCGATGCTGACGCCCTCGTACCCGAGCTCGATCAGCGCGCGCTGGTGGGTGCCGAGGGCCAGGTCCCAGGACTCCTGGATCGGGCGCTCGCCGAGCTTCCGCTCCCCCATGATGGGCCGGGCGGTGCCCTCGGGCATCAGGCGGCGGAGCATCCACAGGACGTCGGAGCACGGGCCGAGTTCCGGCCGGCCGGCGATGTCGAGCAGGGCGCGCTGCACGCCGCGTTGCTGGAGCTTGAGGCCCAGGGGTGCGAGCCGGTCGTGGACGTCGCGGGCGAGGGGCGGCAGGGCGTCGTAGCCGACCTGGCCGATGCGGTCGCCGCCCATCATGATCTCGACGATCCGGCGTACGTCGCGCCGGCCGGGCACCGCGTCCTTCTCGATGCAGGTGACGGCCGCGTCCTGGAAGTCGTACGGCGTGGGCTTGGCCCGGTCGCGCATCCCGGCCAGCAGGATCGACGTCTCGAACACGGCGATGGCGTCGGCGGTCGAGGCGAGGTAGCCGTTACGGCGGGCGGCGCGCACGATCTCCACCGACCAGCCGAGCAGTTCGGCCTCGTCCAGTTGGTCCAGGGCGGGCGGGCGCTGCAGGAAGCCGGTCAGCTGGTCGGCGGCCACAGCCTGAGGGGCGGGTGCCGGGGCCTTGGCGGGCGTCGTCTTCTTCGTGCCTGCCTGTCCCGTCAGGCGGTACGGCTTGACGCGGGTGCGCTTGAGGTTCTTCGTCCACTGCGTCGCGGCGATCGACACCGAGCCCGCGGCGAGGCCGAACTGCGCCTCGATCGCCGCGTGGCTGGACGGGATCAGGCCGTGCAGCCACTTGGTGGCGGTGCGCGGGGTGATCTCAAAGGTGTCGGCGCCGTCCACGCCGAACTCGGCGACGCGGCTGGCTGCGTGGAAGGCGCCGCAGACGTAGAGGCAGTCCGCCGGGTCGGTGGCGGTGGCGGACAGGTGCTCACGCATCCGGGTCCACATGTGGCGCTCGCGGTCCTCGTCCACGCGCACCCGGTGCGGGTCGCCGGGGGCGAGGCGCCGGAAGAGGCTGCCAATGAGGAACATGACCTGGCGGTAGGTGTCGTGGTCGGCGTCGCCGAGCGGCAGCTCGACGTACTGGTGCCACCACTCCGACCAGTGCCGCACGCGGCCGTGGCGCAGCAGGTGCTCCTCCAGTTCGGCGAAGCGCGGCCGCAGGTCGCCTATCTCGACGCCGACCGCGTCGCCGTGCAGCGCGGCCTCCTCCTCGGCGGGCGGCGCGTCCGGGTCGTCCGGTCCGGCTGGCTGCTCGGCGCGGGCGTCCCACTGGAAGACGTGGTCGGAGGAGCGGTCGACCAGGACGAGTTCCACGCCCGGGGTGTCCAGGGCGTAGGCGATGGCCTGGTACTCCGCCGAGGCCTCGGTGATCGGGGCGACCACCGACAGCGGGGCCCAGTCGGCGGGGAAGCCGTCGGCCTCGCTCGCGTACGCCTGGACCGCGACCGGCAGCCGGCAGTTGCGCAGCTCGGTCAGCAGCGGTGTCATGTCCTCGCACAGCTCCAGGTACACGACCTTGGGCTGCTTCTCGCGCAGGCGGCGTGCCATGGCGACGGCCGAGGCGGGCGAGTGGTGGCAGACGGGGAAGACCTCCATCGGCTCGCGCACCGCGCGGTCGACGTCGTCGACCATGCCGAGGAGGATGCCCTCCAGGGCGTCGGGCCCGTCGGCGAACGTCGTGGCGGCTTCGCGGAGCTGACTGCGCAGCGCCTCGAAGGTGCCCTCGTGGGTACCGCTCATGACAGCGTGGCGATCGCGTCGCGGCCGCCCTCCAGGAACTCGGGCCAGGCGCCGCCCTCGTCCTTGCTGCGCGGCTCGACGACCCCGTGCAGGTACTTGTTGAGAATCGCCAGGTCCTCGGGCTCGCGCCGGGCCAGCGAACCGACGAGAGAGGACGCGAGGGCGCGGGCGGTCAGGGCCCGCTCACCGAAGAAGTTGCTGTGCAGGATGGAGTCCTCCAGCACGCCGATCTGCTCGGCGGTGGAGAGGGCGGACTCCAGCTTCTCGTCGTCGCTGCCGGCCGCGGCGGCCGAGGCGCGCAGGTCGGCGAAGCTCTGCAGCAGCACGTCGAGCAAGGTCGGCGGCACGTCCAGCTCTATCTGGTGGCGACGCAGCAGCTCCTCGGTGCGGAAGCGCACGATCTCCGCCTCGCTCTTCTTGTTCGTCACGACGGGGATGCGGACGAAGTTGAAGCGGCGCTTGAGCGCGGAGGACAGGTCGTTGACCCCGCGGTCGCGGCTGTTGGCGGTGGCGATGATCGAGAAGCCGGGCTTGGCGAAGACGATGTTGTCGCTGTCGCCGTCCAGTTCGGGGACGGAGATGTACTTCTCGGAGAGGATGGAGATCAGCGCGTCCTGGACGTCGCTGGTGGAGCGGGTGAGCTCCTCGAAGCGGCCGATGGCGCCGGTCTCCATCGCGGTCATGATCGGCGAGGGGATCATCGACTCCCGTGACTGGCCCTTGGCGATGACCATGGACACGTTCCAGGAGTACTTGATGTGGTCCTCGGTGGTGCCGGCCGTGCCCTGGACAACGAGGGTGGAGTTGCGGGAGATCGCGGCGGAGAGCAGCTCGGCGAGCCAGCTCTTGCCGGTGCCGGGGTCGCCGATGAGCAGCAGGCCGCGGTCGGAGGCGAGGGTGACGATGGAGCGCTCGACGAAGCTGCGGTCGCCGAACCACTTCTGTGCGATCTCACGGTCCAGGCCGTCGGAGGGCTCGGAGCCCAGGATGAACAGGCGGACCATCTTGGGCGACAGGCGCCAGGAGAAGGGCTTGGGGTTGTCGTCGACCGACTCCAGCCAGTCCAGTTCCTCGGCGTACTTGGTCTCGGCGGGGGCGCGCAACAGGTCGGACATGAGGGGCCTTTCGGGCATGGTGGGGTGCTGCTCGGGTTGTCTTGGGTGCTTCGTGGTGCCTTGGACTGCCTGGGGGCGCTCAGGCGAGGAACGTCTTCAGCTCGTGGACGAGCTTGCGTATGTGACCGGAGAGCACCGGAGTGCCGAGGTCCTTGAACCGCTCCCGGAACCACGGGTTGACGCTGCCGCGGCCGGAGCTGGTCACCGAGCCGACGGGGATGAACTTGACCCCCGAGCGGTGGAGAGCGGCCATGCTCTCGAACAGCGGCTCCGTCCGCCATTCGTAGAAGTCGGAGATCCACACGACGACGGTGTTGCGGGGCTCGGCGACCTTCGGCTGCGCGAGCGCCATGGCGACCGTGCCGTCGGTGCCGCCGCCGAGCTGGGTGCGCAGCAGGGTCTCGAAGGGGTCGTGGACCCAGGGCGTGAGGTCGAGCGCCTGCGTGTCGTACGCGATGAGGTGGACGTCCACCTTCGGCAGCCCGGCGAAGATCGAGGCCAGGATGGTGCAGTTCACCATCGAGTCGACCATCGAACCCGACTGGTCCACGACGACGATCAGCCGCTGGGGTGTCGTCTTGCGGGCGGTGTGCCGGTAGTAGAGGCGGTCGACGTAGAGCCGCTGCTCCTCCGGGCTCCAGTTGGTGAGGTTCTTCCAGATCGTGCGGTCGAGGTCGAGGTTGCGGAACACCCGCTTGGGCGGGATGGAGCGGTCGATCGCGCCGACCGACGCCTTCTCGACCTGCGTGCGCAGCACTTCGGCGACCTCGTCGACGAAGCGGCGGATCAGGGACTTGGCGTTGGCCAGTGCGACGCCCGAGAGGTTGTTCTTGTCCCGCAGGAGCTGCTCGATCAGGGACATGCTCGGGGTCAGTTGTGCGGCGAGTTTGGGGTCGGCCAGGACTTCGCGCAGGTGCATCCGCTTGACGAGGTCGGCCTCGATGGATCCGAGTTCGGGGCCGATCGCCGGGATCAGCCGGCTGAGGTCGGGGGTGGTGCCCCCACCGCCGGTGCCGGTCGGGCTGACGCCGGGTCCTGCCGCCCGTCCCCCGGCACCGCCACCTCCACGACCGCCCCGCAGCTCGCCGGGGCGGCAGCCGAGCGCGCGCTCCAGCCAGCCCGCGTCGGACTGCCAGCGCGCCAGCTGCCCGGCGGTGACCGTGCCGGAGCCGGAGGCGAAGACGTTGAGCAGCACCTTCGACACCAGTGCGGCGCGGCGGACTTCGGCGGCCCGGTCGCGTGCGCCGTCCTCGGGTTCGGGTTCGGGGGTCATCAGGCCGTCGAGTTCGGAGGCCAGCTCCGGGTGGCGCTGCACGATGGAGTCGACGGAGGTCTGCGGGTCCAGCAGCGCGGGCGGCAGGTCGATGTCCTCGACGACGGCGAGGCTCGCCGCTTCCAGGGTGGCCTGTTCCTCGGGGTCGAAGAGTCGGGCCAGCAGGCGCCAGTACAGGACCTGGCGGCGGTTGTCGTGCGGGTCGGCGACGGGCGGCCCGTCGGGGCCGTCGGTGTGCCCGGTGGTCTGTTCGGTCATTTCCGCAGCAGCCTTCCGGCGCGTTCCCGCAGCACGTCCACGGCGTCGGTGGCGGCCTTCTCGGCCTTGACGCCGTTCTTGTCGGTCGTGCCACCCGCCCAGGCCCCGGCGTGGACGGCGACGGCCTTCTTCCGCACCGTCGTCTCGACGGCCAGCGGCTGGACCCGGTACGTCCCCTCGTCCCAGCGGAGGAGAGCGATGCAGGCGCCCGATGCCGCGACCGCCTCGGGGGTGAGCGGCCCGGCGGCCGGAACGCGGTCGGTCTCGACGGCGAGGGACTGCCCGGCGACGGTGAACGTCACCACGCCGTCCTCGAGCCCGGCGGCGTAGCCCTCCACGAACACCGGTACGGCGATGCGCGCCGGGTGGCGGTCCAGGGGCGCGACGACCGGGTCGGCGGCGGTGGGCAGCACGACGCGGGCGGCGGCGAAGGCGTCGGCGGGCTTTCCCGCTTGGGCGTGCGCGTCGTTCCAGAGCAGATCGCCCTCGGCGGTGACCGGCATGCCGGCAAGGTCCATGGAGCGGCCCTCGCTGACGGCGGCCAGCAGCGACATGTGCGGGCGGAGCAGCTGCCAGAGCCCGGCGCCGACGACGGAGTCGGGCTTGGGCGCGGACACGCTCGCGCGCACCAGGCGGGGCGTCGTGCCGTCCGCGGGTTCGAGCACGGCGTGGACCTGGGCCTGTACGGCGGTCGCGTGCTCCTGGAGGTCGACGCCGAGGGGCAGCAGCCGGCCGGTCGCCGTCCCGGTGGCGGGCGCACCGGCCGCGCCGGGCAGCGTCAGCAGCATCCCGCGCGACCACAGGTCGGCCCAGCGGCGTACGGGGAACCGTTCCATGGTGGCCCCGGGGCACGAGGCGGCGAGTTCGGCGGCGAAGCCGTCGAGGAGTGTGGCCAGACGGCGCAGTGCCGGGTCGGGCAGCATCGCGGAGACGATCTGCGCGGCGCCGGACACAAGGTCGTGGTCGATGCCCTGCCAGCCGGAGCGGGCCAGGTCGGACAGCCAGGACCGGGCGGCGGCCAGCAGGTTCGGCGCCTGGCCGCCCTCGGGCTCCGGGGCGCCCTCCTCGGCGCGGGACCGGCCGGTCGCCTCCTGGATCCGGGCTGTCAGCGCGTCGTGGACGGAGCCGAGCAGCGCGGTGCGGGCGGCGGCGAGCACGACGAGGTGATCCTCGCTCGCGGCTCCGGCCGCCGCCTTCTCGGCCGCTTCGGCGACCCTCGTGGCCAGCGGGGTCCCCGCGACGGCGTGGACGAGTTCCGTGAGGCCGGCGGTCTGGGCGGGCTGCGGACGCAGCAGTCCGCTGACGAGCGTCTGGTCGAAGGCGTCTACGGCCGCCAGGGCCTCGTCGAGCCCGGGGAGGGCTTCCGCGAGCAGGTCGTAGCGCATCACGCCACCGCCCTGGTCGGCGGGAACCACTGCATCTCCGGCAGCGGGGCCGTGGTGGGGGCGAGCTCCAGGTAGGCGAGGTGGCGCAAGAAGCGGCTGAAGACCGGCGCCGCGGCCTGCTTGTCCCCCTGCGACGGGCGTGCGCTCGTCATGGCGGCCGTGAGGCCCTGCGCGTCCGGCTCGCCGCCCGCGGTCTCCGCCTTGATGTAGCGGGCGACGCGCTCGGCGCCGTACTGCAGCACGGCCTCGACGATGAGGGCCCGTATGTGGTTGCAGAAGCCGCCGCGTGCGCCGCCGCAGGGCCGGTTGTTGTTGGTGCTGCAGGTGAACGCGTAGCTGCCCGCGGCGACCGACGAGACGTAGACCCGCTCGATGTCCGAGCCGCTGGACACCACGCCCTGCAGGCGTCCGTCGGCCAGTTCGACGAACGGTACCTTGGCGAGCTTGCGCGGCATCGCGGGTGCCGTCACCCGTGCCGTGCTCGACCTCTCCCAATCTGACAACGCGCCATCTCCTGTGCAGCATGGGGGTATTCCGCGCCACATCGGCGGGACGTCAATGAACATATCCGCGATCACTGACAACGCCGTATGGCTCTGCACAGCCCCAGGTCAGGGGCACAGGGAAGGGCACGGGGCGACCTCCGAGAACACCGCTTCACGGCCCTCCCGGCGGTCGGCGTGCCGGAAGGACCACCGGGCGTCCCGGCGGACACCGCGTCACCGCGGTAAGGCGAGCCCACCGCGCTCCGGGAGCGGGGCGGCGAAGCGCCGGCCGCGGGCGCGCAGCGCGTCGACGGCGGTCACGGCCTCCGAAGGCGTGTGCGCAGGTTCGAATCCTGCCGGGGGCACTCGCCGGGTCGCTCGTTAGATTTACCCGCTGACCAGGGCGAATGCCGACACGAGAGGGCGGGAGCCAGTCTGACTGACTCCCGCCCTCCCTCGTTGTCTCTCGGTGTCCGCGCCCACCTCCGACACACCCCCAAGCCGAGCAGGCGAGCCGGGCGAACCGCACCTGAGCCCCGGGTAACACAGCCTCGTCACCGTCACGACCGCGTGCCGGTCGTGACGGCCGGCGCCCTCCACAACAAGCCACGACATCGTCGATGAGCAGGTCTCGCCTGCAGGAAGGGGTCACGGCCTGCTGCTCATCGGTTTCGCTGGGAGAGTGGGCGTACCAGAGCCTTCGCACCGGCGCTCGGCCCGCGCGAAGGCTCCGACGGTAAAACAGTCCCCAGTAGTACTGCGCGTGTCCTGAAGCTCAGTCGTCACTGTCGCCTCGGTATCGCGCCGGCTTGCTGGGGGCCTAAACCACATCCTGTCCAAGTCACTCCGCCGACTAGACGTCCTCATCGACTTTGCGGCTTTTTCGGTGTTATGGCCTAATAACCACTCATTCACAAAATATGTCGCGAGTCAATAGGTTCTCGGTAAATTTCACAGGAGGCTCCACGCGATCATCTTTGACTGCGGCACCCGGCCCGCCCTGCGCCTACTTCGTGAAGCCGAGCGCAGTATCAGCCCGGCAGTGCGTGCACGCCGGCACCTGCTGCCGCAGCGCATCCAGCGCCTACCCGTTGGATCCGCTGACGGGGGGGCTGATGCACGATCGCGTGACTTCGCGGTCCGACTGCTCGAAGCCCTCGACGGCGAGGCTCCCCATGTGCGGAGCCACGATGGCAAGCGCCTGAACCCCGTCTGATGGCCCTCCGTAGCATGTCCCGGTGACGAGCGAACCAGAGCACACCACGACTGCGGTGATGCGGTCTCTGCCCAAGCCGGAAGCGATCCTCCACGACACCGACTGGGCCAGTCTGGAGCACCTGTGGGGTCCAGCAGGCGACGTACCCGCTTCGCTGGCGGCCCTGCGCGGTACCGATCCCGTCGTCCACGCGCGCGTCATGGACAAGGACCTCGATTGCCTGCGCCACTCAAACGGCGTCTCCCCCGCCACGGTGCCCGCGGCGTTGTTCATTGCCGCGATCCTTCCCGAGCCAAGTACCGAGATTGAAGGGACCTACTACTCCTGGGACGACCCAGTCGGAGGGGAACGGCGCAGCCTGCTCCGTGTGGAACTGCTCGAATTTATAGACGGCCCCGGAGTGATGGGCGACCAAGCGCACGAGCCGTCCAGGAGCGCCCAGAGCTTCCAGGTGCCGTGCACCGTCGACCGGGTGAAAGCCCGTGTCTCGTAGCTCCGGGGCGTAGCCAATGTCGTGCAGCCACGCGGCAGCCACGAGGAGATCACGCTCACCCGCCGGCACAGCCGCGGACACCTCGCGGGCACGCGCTGCAACGGCCTGCGTATGCAGCCATCGGTTCCCAAGCGGCGGCAACAACGACTCGGCCAGTTCGGCCGCTCCCTGGGGCGTGTCCAGCGCAGAAGGCATGAACCGCACGGTAGCTGAGCACCTTGGACACCCGACAGCCCTGGAGCTCCATGAGTTGATCAAGGTGCAGTAGAACCTCGCCCCTCTATGCTTCAGCAGGTGAGTACATCCCAGGTATCAGCGTCAACGACACCACTGCACTCGGTATCTGTGGCCGGAGCCGTGGTGCGCGAGGACGGCCGGCTCCTGGCGATCCGCCGTGCCGACAACAGGGCTTGGGAGCTCCCGGGCGGTGTCCTGGAACTGGACGATGCACCCGAGGACGGCGTCAGGCGCGAGGTCCGGGAAGAGACCGGCATCCACGTCGAGGTGGACAAGCTGACCGGGGTCTACAAGAACACCGCCCGCGGCATCGTTGCCCTGGTCTTCCGTTGCAAGCCCTCCGGCGGCACCGAGCGCACCTCGGACGAGTCCACGGCCGTCGACTGGCTCACGCCCGACGAGGTCGCAGAGCGCATGTCCGAGGTCTTCGCGGTCCGGCTTCTCGACGCACTGGACGGCAACGGGCCCCATGTCCGCAGTCACGACGGACGGCACTTGGCCGCCAACTCCCGTTAGGGACTTCCCTCATGCCGACCTCGATTGCTCTCTGGTTCGAGCACTTGCTCGGAAAGCACTGGCACAACGATCTCCGGTTGCACATCGGAGGTCACCGTCACACCTGCGACTCGTACTACCTGACGCTGAAGTCGCGGCACCTCGGCGCGAATCTGACACGCCTGCTAGAGCAGTGGATAGAGCAGGTCAACGAGCTCAAGGGCGCAGGCGGCACGGCCTACCTGCCCTACGACTTCTCGGACCAGTGCACAGCATGGCTTCGCGTCTCCTCCACAGACGGGCATGCCGCAGTCGTCCAGGCCGGCTGGAGCCTCATCGAGGCATGGGGCATCGACCCCTCGGACTACCGCGCGACAGCGCCAGACATCACGGACTTCAAGCCGATCGCGAACGCTCAGATCGAGTGCTCACTGGACGACCTCGCCACGCATATCGCGATCAACCGAGGCAGCCTCGCGACACTGAGACACTAGGGACTGTTCCGACCGGACGCCGGTGGCGACATCTCAGCTTGTCCGCAGGGTGAGCGCACGGACCAACCGGTCCACTGATCGCCCGGTCTTGGGCGTCAGTTCGATGATCAGCTCATCGACGCCGAGCAGGGCGTATTCATCGATGATGCGGGCCAGATCGTCGGGTGTGCCGGCGAACGCGCTGTCGTTGTCGTCCACTCCCGGGTGGTCGGGATCCGCTACGGACACGCCCACCGTTACGTGTAGCGAGCCCACTTCCCGGTCCTCGTCGGCCAGCGCCCTCTCCATCGCGGCAAGCCGTGCACGCAGCCGGTCGTCGGGCGCGCCATGCCAGGCGGTGTTCCAGGCCTGGGCGTGACGTGCGGTCAACCGCAGCAGGCGTGGGCCGTCTCCGGCGACAAGCAGTGGAATTCGTCGGTCGGGCGATGGCATCAGCAACGCGTTCCGCAACCGGTAGAACTGACCGGGCGTGGTGACGACGGCGCCACGCAGCAGCCCACCGACGATCTCCAAGGTCTCCTCGAAGCGCGCGAGACGGTGATCGTTCGGGAAGCCGTACGCCTCGTACTCCAGGCCAGGGAATCCGGCGCCGAGCCCCAGCACAAGGCGTCCACCGCTGATCCCGTCGACCGTTGCTGCCATCTTCGCCAGCAGCGCCGGATGCCGAAACGAACTGCAGGTCACCAGCGTGCCCACCGTCACCCGCCGGGTGGACGCGGCCAACGCGGACAGGATGGTCCATGCCTCCAACACGCCTTCTGGCGGGTTACCTGGCGGCTCGCTCACGAGATGGTCACAGATCCACACTGAATCCAGCCCCGCGGATTCTGCGTGCAGGGCCAGCGCGCACACGTCCGGCCAGCCTGGCATCCGACCCTGTCCGTCCGACTTGGACATCGGCAGCGTCACACCAATCCTCATGGGTGGACAGTCAACCAGGTTCGCAAGAGCGAGGCCTGGGCCGCGCAGGGAAAGTCGGCGTGACCGAACCGGCTTGTCACGCAGGGCTGTCTCGTTCAGCAATGCGTCGCTGCAGGTCGTAGGGCGTTGGTGGTGCGCATGCGTCACACCAACGTCGTTCCGGACCGGGGTCCCACCACCGGGACTCGATCACAACTCAAGACAGACCCTTGTCGGGTCTCGGTTGATGCTGGACGTTTTGGCGTCGGGTGATGCTTGACGTTTGGGCTAGATGATTTTTCGTTTGTTGCACTCCCCGGATTTGCGGACGACTACTCCCTTGGTGGTGGTGCGGGGGACGGTGGTGATCAGGTCGTTGCCGTGGAAGACCTGGATGACGGTGTCGTCGAGGTGGGCGGTGACGACCTGGCGGGCCCGGATGCGCCCGCCGCAGGTCACACACCAGCGCTTCCACCGCGGACGGGATCCGGTGCGGACACGACGCCGGGCGGTGCGAACGGTCCGCCAACCCTGAAAGGCCGGTCTGCTCGTACTTGCGCACCCAGGCATGCACGGACTGCCGGAAGACCCCGTAACGTGCCGCGACCTCGACCACCGGGGCGCCGGCGGCCACTTCCATGACCGCGTGATACCGCTGCTCGACCACGCTCAACTCCACCAGCACGGCCCCGGCCCTCCCGCGCCGCGCCGAATCAGACGCGTACAGCAAAGCCGAGGCAAGCGGTGTCAAGCATCAGGTGAAGCCACACTGTCAACTATCAACCGAGACAGGACACTCAAGACAGACCCTAGCGCGGTAAGAGTTTCTCTACTTCATCAAGACACCCGGCGTCGCTCACGCTCCGCCGGGCGCGCGGCCCGCGTCCGGCCGCGCCCACGCTCCTGCCTCCGAGCATGGCCAGGGGGGCCTTACGCTGGCCGCGGATCGGGCTGGCTCCTGCCTGCCCGCTGGTCTCCGCGCGTCAGCCCTGCGTCCCGACTGGGAGGTAGCCGTCCTGGGGGGCAGCAAAGCCGGGTGCGGTCGTCCGATCGCCACTGGCAAGATCGAGCCATGGGTTTGAACATTATGGTCGGTGTGCTCGTTGATGCCGAGGACGACTACGCCGAGATGGTCCGCGCTGACTTTGCTGTAATCGGCGAGCTACTGGAGCGTTCGGGGACGCGACAGTGGACCGAGCCTGATCCGGTTGTGGCAGAGGACGCAGAGTTCGAGATGTGGGGCTACTCGGGCTTGCACACCGTTCGTCGTCTTGCCGTCCATCTTGCGGCGGCCGGATGTCTTCCCGAGCCGTTGGATCAAGCCCAGCGTGCGAGTGACGACCCGCTCCTGAACAAGTTCTATGAGGCCCTCCCAGGTGATCCTCCTGGACCGTTCGACCATCTGATCCATCATTCGGACTGCGAGGGCTACTACGTCCCCGTCGACTTCTCCCACGTCATCGTCGACAAGAAGGCGCCGGGCGGCTACCTCGGCTCCTCGGTGCGACTGCTGGCGGAAACCCGTCGGCTCGCTGAAGCCCTCGGTCTTCCTGAAGACCTCGATCCGCACTCCGAAGAGGTCTTCGAAGTCGCCGATGCCGAAGAGCCGGCCACCGAGGGATGGCAACGTTACGGCGTCGAATCGTATGTCTGCCTGCAACTTCTCCAGGCCGCGAAACTCTCGATCGCGACCGGAGCCGCCATCGCCTTTGTCTGAGCCGGGGATCGGGCGTGCCATAGCCGTGCCAGGTGAGGCAGTGCCGAACGGGGAGCCACGGGAAACAGCGGTGACGCGGCAGCGTTGCCGCAGCTCAGCGTCCGCCCAGGTGAGGCAGGGTCCGCAGCCTCAGTCTTCCAAACTGGGGACCATAATCTCCGTGTGACTAAGCCGACAGACATGAGCGAGCGTGAGTACTTCGGCCACCTCGCGAGGCGACCAGGCATGTTCGTTTCGCCGAAGTCCGTGCACTCGGTGATGGCCTTCATCGTGGGCTACGACCAGGCCGCGCGTCGGCATGGCGGGCGTGGCTTGGACGGATGGCGCGAATGGCTAGCGTCGCACTATCAGGTCGGAAGCAATCTGATATGGGAAGCCCAGATCTGGCAGATCGCCTTCCCGGGATGGAAGGGCGGGTGGGAGGTCACAACGGAACAGGAAGACCACGTCCTCCAGGTGCTCTTCGAACTGCTCGACAAGTTCCTGTCCGAACGGGAAGCGCGCCACAGCTGAGTGTCTAACTGCGCTACAACGGCCCCGTACTGGGGCGCACAACCACGGACGCTCGCGGACAGTTCACGCAGGTCGCTGGTGGTCCGGCCGCAGGTCACGCAGGCGCGCCCATTGCTTCGGGACGAAGAGGCCAGCTTCCCAAGGGCCGTCTGACGGCGACGTCGCTCCGCAGGAGTATGCTCCCCGAGCTGACAGGCTCCGCAGTTCCGAGTGAGAAGAGATCGACCGATGCATTCGGGCTTGCGCAGAGTCGGCGGCGCGCTCATGTGGCTTCTCAGCCTGGCATGGTTTGCCCGGAACTCGATGACTGGACACGGACTGTGGAGGATCTTGTCTGCCGTCGTCCTGCTGCTGGGATTGATCCTCGCGGCCCTTGCGCTCTGGGAGCGTATACACCCTCTGCCCAAGCGCCGGCGAGCGCGGGAGCGCGAGCACGATGGCAAGGGCTGACATCGACGGGCGACATCAACGTATCCGTACGGCGACGGATCGCACCGGATGCCGGACGACCTGATGTCGCTGATGACTGCGGGTTTCTGCAGGCGGAATGAGACCGCGATCGAACTCCTAGAGCGGATGTCGCCCGCGCGTCGAGCACCATCTCTGGGCCGTCTCTGGGCCGTGCGAGGACAACCGGTGGCACCCAATGATGACCAATGACGACCACTCCGGGACTGTGGCATAGGCCCGTGACCTGTGGAAATGCAGGTCAGCGTGATCGGTCGCAAGACCCAGGGCAAGAAGAAGTAAGGATCGAGATCACGCCCCGACCTGCGCTTATCGCGCCGATCGGGGGCGTTTTCGCGGCCTGGGCCCGGTCGGGGCCCTCAGCGCCTCGGGCGTCCAAGCCCAGGCTGCTGCTGTCAGAGTGCTATCGCTGGAATCTGCCTGGCGTTCGCGCTCGCCGGCTCTGATTCGATGCCGCAATGCATGAGCTAGGCACTCACCCGGAATCCGGTCTGACGAAGAACATCTGGACCGACGCCGACTTCGACGAGATGGGGTGGCACGACGTCACCATCCACGGTATGTGCGTGCAGCCAGGGGCCTCCGATGACGCACTGCCGCGTCTGCTGCTCGACATTGACTACATCGTCCGCTGGGTGCATCCAGTAGGCCGCTCAAGGAGGAACAGTCAGACAGGCGCCATGATCAGCGGGCCGATCATCCGCTGGCCAACCTGCCTCGCCAGCCACCGCGCGCGCTCCGCCTCGAACTTTTTGACGTGCACGAACACCGTGTGCAGGACGCCAGGCTCGTCCAAGTACAGGTCATGGGCGTTGACGGTCAAAGTCACGTATGCCCCGCGGTCCCCGCACCGGCCCAGACCTACCTCAGGTGCCGCCGGCCATGCCGAGAAGTCCCAACGCGCGATGGCCGGCGCTCTGCCTGACGCGTCCAGCAAGACTTCTACTTCGCTCGTCGACCGGCACCAGTCGGTGAGGTACACCGGCAAGTGGTCGGCTGCCACCAATTCGCCCTTGCCTGAGCGGACCGCCCGGCCAATTCCATACGCGTACCACTCTGCACCGGGCGCAACGTTAAGGATGCTCGCCAGGTCCTCAGCTGAGTGAGCAATGGCTTCGAAGTCCACCGTCATCCCGCCGGTATCAGCGAGCTCAAGGAGGTCGTGGACCACACGGAGCGCTTCAGCAAGGTCTCCGGTCCGAAGAATCGGGGCAGCGTACGAGTTGGACACCCAGGCAGTGTGCCAGGCGAGGTTCGTAAGCGAAGATTTGGGCCCCGACCGTGCCCGAAGCGTGCCCGGCCGGGCGGTCAACTGCGGTCAATCAAGGCCCCGACGAGCCCCCAAGCGACGCTATCGGCGGCTTCTTTGGGCAGGTCAGAGACGGATCGGGGTCCCCGAGACTGGTGATTCCCAAGCTCAAGGCTCCGATTACCCCGGGTAAGGCTTGTCCCGCAATTGATCTGCCACATAATCGTGTCGCTCTGTCAAAACCGCGTGGCATACTCCTCCCTTGATCACGGGGGCGCGCAGCCCCCGACCTGGGAGGGTATGGCTGTGCGCAGGATGATGTGGGCCGCCGTGGCGGTAGCGGTCATGGCGCTCGGAGCCGCGGGTTGCGGCACCAGCGACGCCGACACCGGGGTGTCCGCGGCCCCTGTGACGGCGTCGCCTCAGCCTCGACCTGCGAGCACCGGACCGCTCACGAAGGAGGTCGTGCGGGCGGACCTCGACACCTCGGCGGCGGACGCCGGCCTTCCGGCGAACGTACCGGAATACGCCGGCATGTACGAGGACGCCGAGGCGGGCACGCTACAAGTGTGCGGCATCGGTTTTAAGGGCCTCGGTACCAAGAGCACCCCGCTCGACGTCCCCCGCTGGGAGGCGGTGGTGCGTGAGCTGCGCGAACGCGGCTGGCGGCAGGCCCGGAAGCCGGAGAAGCGCAAGTACATCACCGGGGTGACCTACGAGGCCATCGTGGTCCTCAAACAGCGCGGCTGGACCATCGTCGTGGGCTACCTGAACCTCCATAACGACGGCGCGATCACCCTGACGGCGGACGAGGACGCGTGCATTAAAAAGCTCCCACGCGACGCAAGTCCGGTCGGCTGACCGGCCACTCCTCGCGTGGGAAGGCGAACCCCTGATCAGTACGGGACAGCCCGTAGCCTTGGCATGTGAGCGAATCGGCAGACATCCTTACTTGGCTCCAAGAGTGCTACTTCGCCCACTGTGATGGGGATTGGGAACACCAGTGGGGAATCAAGATCGAAACGCTCGAACCTAGGGTGGACTGTCCGGATCGAGATCAGTGGGAAGGTCCTCGAAGGCCGCAGCTACTCGAAACAGAGCATCGCGCGCAGTGACGATGTTTGGGTTGAGACATGGCGCTCTCACAGCACGCATTCCAGGCTGCCTGCGGACCGGAGAACCTCGCGGAGGTTCTAACCCTGTTCCGGGACTGGGCGCTGACCACTGACATCCAAGCCTGACATCAACGGCGGCAGATGACTATGCATCCCGACACTCCGTGATGGAGGCGACACACCTCGCCGGTTGCCGCTGACTAGAGCAGGCACAACGGGCGAATCGAACTTACAAGGCAGATGTCGGCGACGACGTCAAGCGCCTCAGCCGACGCACGGTCCCGCTATGACTCCACAGGGGCTTCGGCATCCCAGGGATCGATGCCCAGGTCCATGAACCGGCTGGCGTCGCGACCGTGGAGGAACCGTGCCCCTGTATAGGGGAGTTCGAAGGTCCAGTGCTCGGGCAGGTCGCGGGCTGCGTAGCGGCAGAGAAGATCGACCATCCCGAAGTCGAAGGCGGCCCAGCACCCGGGGGCTGCCCACTGCCGGTGCCAGATTACCGTGGTCCACTCGTTGGGGTCCGGTGTGTCCGCGCGCCAGCACAGCAGGTCGGCCTCCGTAGTCAGCCCCCAGCCGACGAGGAGTTCGGGCGCGTCGTACTCCTCCTCTTCAGCCCCAACGCATGGCAAGAGTCGAGGTCAACCGCTACGAGTCCGGAAGCCTGGGCGTTGACCGGCAGTGACACCTGGAGTCCGCAGCTGACCAGAGCGATAGTCCCTCGGGCGTTCTGAGGCTTCAGGGAAGCATGTCACCCCGGTTCACGCAGTTGTACGAGCCGTCGTCATTGCGCCCCACGCTGTCGTACGACCAGCAGTGCAGCATGGGCGCGAGCGTCCACATCCGCAGTGCCATGAGGACGCCGAGGCAGGCGACAGCAGCCCGTCCGCCGTAGGACCGCCATCCGGAGAGCGCCAGTCTGCCGACGGCCACCAAGGCTGCGAACCCCAGCACGTACACGGCCAGCGGCGCCAGGTTGTCCCGCAGCCCGGGAAACGACTCCATCTCGATGGTCCCCAGGAAGCTGAACAACACCACGAGCACGGCAATGGCGAATACGAGGGCGGCCGTGCAACCACGGGCTGCGCGCGCGTATAGCTCGAGCGTGACCTCGCCCTGCTCGGCGGCGTGCTCTCCGTTCACGGCACCTCCTCATCTGCGGTGAGCCGCGATCGTAACGGGCCGACAGGGCCCGGCAGGAGGCGAGCCAACGCCGGCTCACCGCCCAAAAGGCGCACTTGGCAGACCCACTGAGCGCCGTTCCAGGCCCGAGACAGCTTGTCGAATGCGTGTCGGAGTCGGCAAGCAAGGCTCCGTCAGACCACGCGACTGTGCAGGCCAGTCTCCTACTGCGGGCGAACGAGCGGGGCGCCTTGTTAGCGCTCGGGCACATCCGCCGATCACTTGGGCACGATCGGCGCGCCTTGGCCAGGATGCGTATCTGCTGTCTCCCGATGGAGCGGCGTGGTCCTGCGTCCGCCGGCGGCCTGCCGAGAAGCCGCCTGGATCGGAATCCGATTGCCCCGTCGCGGCCGGCTGCGCATCCTGCTGGCATGCGTTTCTCGATCAACATCCCCAACTTCGGTGACTTCGCCGACCCCCGTAACGTCGCGACCGTGGCGGCTGCCGCCGAACAGGCCGGCTGGGACGGTCTCTTCGTCTGGGACCACGTACTGCACCGGCAGCACCAGGGGCGTCCCTTCGGGGACCCTTGGATGCTGCTGACCGCGGCCGCGTTGGCGACCTCCCGGATCCGGCTGGGCACCCTGTTGACGCCGGTCCCCCGTTACCGTCCGCAGCAACTTGCCCGCCAAGTGGCCACCCTGGAGCACCTCAGCGGCGGCCGGGTGATCTTCGCCGCGGGTCTGGGCGGTCCCATCGAGGACGAATACCGCAGTTTCGGCGACGCCGCCGAGCCACATCTCCTCGCCGAGCGGCTGGACGAGGGACTGGAGCTGTTGAGGCGCCTCTGGTCCGGCGAGCCGGTAACCCACCACGGCCGGCACTATGAAGTCCGGGACGTCACCCTGCTGCCCGCCACCGTGCAGCGGCCCGGTCCGCCGGTGTGGATCGGCGGGTTCTGGCCGCGTCGCCCGCCCATGCGGCGGGCAGCGCGGTGGGACGGCGCGGTGCCGCTGTTCGAGACTGCCCGGCATGGCCATGTGCCGGATGCGGCGGAGGTACGGGAGCTGGTCGGCTACGTGCGCAAGCAGCGTACGGCCGGGGACGAACACCCCTTCGAATTCGTGCTCGGCGGTGCCACGCCCCCGGACGCGGCCAGGGCCAAGGACGTGATCGGTCCGCTGCACGACGCGGGCGCCACCTGGTGGGACGAGCGACAGGTCCAGACCGGCCCCGACCTGGATCGTCTGCCCTCGGTGCTGCGCCGCATTGAGGCGGGGCCGCCGGTGGTCTAATCAGCCGTTCGGGGTGCGCCGGTGAGCACCACGTGCGGCAGGCCGTGACAGGTGAGTTCGGCGCGGAAGCGGCCGGTCATCCCGGAGCGCAGGTGCTCCCCGTCGCGCAGCCCGTCGTCCTCGAAGGGCACGCCGGCGTCGTCGGCCAGGTGACTTCGTCGAATGTGGCGTCGGGGCGGATCGTCAGCGGGCGCGCGTACTTCTCCTCGCTGTACGTGCGCCCGCACTCGGGCACCCATCGCGTCGCCTCCCACGCCCCTCCGCGCGCCCGGTAGCGCTCGGCCAGGGCGCGGGCCATGGTGGTGGTGCCGGTCGACGCCGCGCCGACGACCACCGCCCGGCGGGCCAGGGCCGCCCGTACCGGCGCGGCCATGGCGGAGTTCAGGAGGCCGCGCCGCGCAGGAATGGGGCTTGAGGCCACCGGCGCGCGCACGCTGCTCGACGCGTGCGCGGCGTCGGCACGATCGGGCCGACTCCGCTGCAACAGAACCCGGCCCTGTCCCCTGGTGCGAGTGGCAACGGCCGGGGTCAGCCAAACAGACCACCTATACCCCAGGGACACCCGGCCCGGGTGCCTCACGGGATAAGATCCGGTGAACCGGATTTCGTCGTGGTCTCAAGGACAATGGCAGCAGGTCGGCAAAGCAAAGGCAATACCTTTGCGGTGCGATACGGTTCCAAGAATGGCCGCAAAATGCTCATCCTACAGCCGGCCGGAGCCTTGACCTGGCAGTACGGGCCGACCGCACGGAAAGCCGCGAGGCGTGGTTGTCCGGATTTCGCCCACGCTGCCGTCACACGCGAAATCAATTCAGGATACCGGGTGGACCGATCCCCGGCGTGGGCTCCACTCTGCCCATGGAGGCCCCTCACCGCCGGGCTGCAACCCACGGTGACATCCCCGGGGCCGAGCGAGTGGCAACGAGCATGGGAGGTCCCCCGGCGTGCCGCATGACACGCACACAGATCATTCGTCCACCGAAGAACCCCAACAGAGAAGTCGCGGTATCCGTATACCCACAGCGGTCGTTGTCGTCCTGGTCGCATTGGTCCTGGGAATCGCGTTCGCCTCGCGTATCCGGATCGACGTCCACTTCGCGGCACCGACACTGCCGGCCCTGATAGCGGCGGAGCTGATCCGCCGGCTCGTCCGTTCCTTCATCTCACCGAAGGACCGGTAGGCGCCGGAAAGCACGAGTCGGCGCAGCGGCCACGCCCGCTGCGCCCGACGGGCGTCCGTCGGACCTCCGTTGGACCTCTGTTGGACGTCCGGCAGAATGACCCGGTGACCCCCGAATCCGGACCCCACCGCCGTGCCGCAGACCCGGTCCGGACCCGTCTGACGGCAGCCGCGGCCGCGGTGATCACCGTCGGTGCAGGGCTGGGGCTCCGGGCCGTGGCGGAGGGGAGCGTGGCCAAGTACGGCGGAGACGCGCTCTACACCGTCCTGCTCGTCACCCTCGCCGTTCTGGTGGCGCCCCGGGTGAGGCCCCTGACGGCGGCCGGAAGCGCCCTGGCCGCCAGTTGGGTGATCGAGTTCCTGCAGCTCAGCGACGTGCCCGCGGAGCTCGCCCAACGCAGCCTCGTCGCCCGTCTCGTGCTCGGCTCCACCTTCAATCCGCCGGACCTGCTCTGGTACGCCTTCGGCGCGGCGGCGGGCTGGCTCATCCACACCGCGGTGTGCTCCTTCCTGGCACGCCGGCGTACGGGGCACCGCTGACCTAATCCCACCACCCCGGTTCAGCGCGCGGCGAGCCGTAGCGCCATCTCCCGGGCGGAGGAGGGCACTCCGCGGACGGGCTCCCCGTACTGCGGGTGTGCCTGGTCGAGGGTGGGGACCAGGGAGCGGGACCGCTCCTCGGGTACGCGTTCCAGGACCGTCGTGCCCGTCTCCGCCTCCAGGGCCGGGGCGTAGCCCGCCGTGCGCAGGGCGGCGAGGGTCTCGTCCGGGGGCGCCGTGGAGATCAGCACCGTCGGCGCGATCCGTCGCAGGCCCAGCTTGGCGAGGCCGCGCGTCTGCGCGACCTCCGCGATCAGCGTCGTGTCGTCGGAGCGGATGCAGCACGCCGAACGCACCACCCGCAGCCGCCCATGGCTGCGGGCGACGTCCTTGACCGTGTACGTCAGCGGTTGCGGCAGTTCCGTTCCCGGCCGGCATACGGCGGTGAGGCGTTCGAGGATGCCGTCGGCGTCCCATCCCGCGTCGAAGGCCCGGCGCAGGGAGGCGGGTGTGATGCGCCAGACCACGGCGTGCCCCTCGGACTCGATGTCGCCGACCGCCGACAGCAGCGCCGCCAGATCGGGCGCGGGGGTGCCGGTGACGGTGGCCGTGGAGTCGGCCTGGAACCGGGCCGTGGTGCTCGGCGGCGGCAGCAGCGAGCGCAGGGCCTCGCGCAGCGCCGCCACCGCCTTGGCCAGGGCCGGGCGCTCGGCCAGGCCCTCCCCCAGCCGGTCGGCACCCTCGGCCGCCGGGTCGGCGTCCGCGCCGGGCACAGCCGGGTAGTGGCGGGCGGCCCCGGCGCCCAGGAGGCCGGCGACCGCGCGGCCGACTTCGGTGAGCGCGCCGTGGGTCACCAGGCCGAGCAGCTCCGCCTCCGCCAACGTGGCCTCGAGGCGCCCTTCCAGGTCCTCGTCCTCGTAGGGCGCGATCAGCACCGGCCGGAACCAGACGGCGCACTCCAGTAGTTCGTCGCGTCCCTCTCCCCCGGCGGTCAGCCCGTACCCGTCCGGCAACGTGGCCAGCGCCTGGAGCACGCCGTGCCGCAGTGGCGCCGCGTACGGGTCCTGGGGGCTGATCAGCGCGACCGGGGTCTCGCCCTCGTCCGGCCAGTACGTGAACACCTCCGGGACCACGGCCCAGGCGGCCGTCAACGGCAGCAGCTTCCCGGCGGGCGTGGCCGCGGCCCAGGCGTCGTAGCGCTCGCTGGGCAGCAGCCGCGCCGGTTGCGGCGGAGTGGCGGGACGTCGGCGCCCCCGGCCGCGAGGGGCGGGTTCCGCCTTCTCGGCCTGAGGAGCGGCAAGGCCCGCGTTCACCGCCAGGTCCAGCCACAGCCGGGTGTGTGCCTCGCTCGTCCCGGCCGCCTTGGCCAGTCTCCTGGTGTCGCGCACCGCGATCCCGCCGGCCTTGCGCACCGCCACCGGTCGCGCGGCCAGTTCCCGCAGCACCAGTTCCGCCCGCCATGCGGCGGCTCCCGCCGCCACCGCGCCCTGGGCCGCCCAGTCCGGGGGCAGCCGGGTGACGCACGTCAGCGGTTCCGGGTCCAGGCTCGGCGTGGGCGCGGGCTGATCCCCGCGCAGTGCGTGACCGACCTCGTACGGCAGTTCCACCAGATCCGGCCCGACCGGCACCACCATGCCGTGTTCGGCGAGCCAGTCGGTGCCCTCGTCCCCGCTGCCGCCCTCCCGGAACGTGTACTTGCGGTCGGGTCCCGCGTAGTCGCCGTACCGGGACACGAAGCAGTGCGTGCGCAGGAGCGGGGGTCCCTGCAGCATGTGGTCGAGCAGTTCGTGAGCCGCCGCCGGGGCGGTGGCCACCAGCTCCCGCACCCGGCCGGGGTCCGCCAGCAGTGCGCCGACCGCCGCCTGTGCGTCCGCGCGGGTGCGCTGCTCGATCCCGAGGGCGGCGGCGATCCGTTTGATCTCCGGCGCGTTGTACGCCTGTGTGAACAGCAGGTCGGCCGGCCTGCCGTAGCCGTCCATCCGGGCCGCCGACGTGTGCAGCAACGACGGCAGCGCCAGCCGGCCGCGCGGCGCGGGGAGCACCAGCGCCCGCTCCCGCAGCCGTTGCAGCGCTTCCGCCGTCCTCTCACGTGGCGTGCCGCCCTGCTCCAGCCAGTCCAGCACGTCCGCCTCGGGCACCAGCCGGGTGTAGGGGTCCACCGGCGGCGGCGCCGGGCGCCAGCCGTACGCGTGCTGCTCGGCCGCGGGCACCGGCCCGTACGTCTCCAGGGCCCGGGCCGCCACGCACGCCAGCAACTGCGCCTCGCCCCCTGTCCCCGCAGCGACGGCGCGCTCCACGGAGTCGTCGGTGAGGAGGTGCTCCGCCAGTTGCCGGAACGTGGTGACCGGCGCATAGCCCGCGGCACGCGGCAGTTCGCGCTCTTCCAGCAGGGCGGTCAGGGGCTCGGCGGAGAGCCCGGCGAGCCACTGTTCCAGGGCAGTACGTGCATGCACCCCCTGAGCCTAGAACAGTCCGAGTCCCCCGATGGCACCCCTCTCGCGATGCACTTCGCCTCGGAGGCGCCGTACCGGCGGGAGCAAGGTGCGGCCTCACGACACGGCATGCCGCCGTGCCGTGGGGCCGCGCCCCGCAAGGAGGCTGGTCAGAAGCCCAGGCTCCAGGTGTCGAGGTAGCCGGGAAGGACGATGAAGTTGCCGGGGGTGTTGTCCCTGACCCGGAGCTTCCAGGTGCCGTTGGCCGGGACGGTGGAGGCGTCGACGGTGAACGTCTTGTGCAGTTCGGGGATCGCGACGGGGCCCTGCGACCAGCCCTTGACCGGGATCACCCGGCCGTCCTCGCTGACCAGGTCGATGACGTAGAAGCCGACGTGGACGGCGTAGAGGTCGACGGTCACCTTGAGGTCGGCCGGGGCGTTGCCGTTGCGGCCGCTGACGGTGACCGGGCTCTCGATCACCGCCCAGTTGGGGATGTCGTACCGGTTCGGGTTGACGAAGACGTCGCCGCCGGAGGCCAGGACGGTCCACTGGTAGCCCACCGTGCGGCAGTTGCCCGCCGCGTCCTTGACGGTGATCGCGGGCCGGTACTCGCCGCCCTTCACCGGAGTCCCGGAGACAAGGCCGGTCCTGGCGTTGATGGACATGCCGCGAGGGAGGCCCTTGGCGGAGTAGGTGAGGGGGCCGGGGCGGGAGCTCTGTGCCTGGATCTGCCAGGTGACCTGCTGGCCGGTCGCCGTCCCCCGCGGGTTGGTGCTGTCGATCGCGAGGTGGTCGACGAAGCGGTACCCGACCTTGACCGCGGCCCAGGCGTTGCCAACCGCCTCGTACTTCTTGCTGCCCATCCCGTAGAGGTCGGCGGCGGCCTGGAGCGTGGCAGTGCGCGCACCGGCGAAGTCCGTGGTGCTGGTCATGTAGACGGTCAAGGCGCGGTACCAGATGTCGGTGGCCGACTCGCGGCCGATGCCGGAGACCGCCTTGCCGTCGAAGGTCGGGCTGTCGTAGCTAACGCCGTTGATCGTCTTCTTGCCGCTGCCCTCGGAGAGCAGGTAGAAGAAGTGGTTCGCAGGGCCCGAGCTCTGGTGCGGGTCCAGGTACTTGGTGCCGGTGGTCCAGTAGTCCTGCGACCCGCCGTAGCCCACGTCGTCCTTGGACGGCTGGTCCATGTAGCGCAGCGGTACGCCGGTGCCGTAGACGTCGACCTTCTCGGCGATCAGGTAGTCCGGCACGTCCTTGCGGCTGTTGGTGAAGAACTCCACCGCGGTGCCCATGATGTCGCTGGTGGCCTCGTTCAGCCCGCCGGACTCTCCGCTGTAGATCAGGTCCGCGGTGGCCGAGGTGATGCCGTGCGTCATCTCGTGGCCGGCGATGTCCAGGGCCGTCAGCGGCCGCTGGTTGTCCTCGCCGTCACCGTAGTTCATGCAGAAGCACTCTTCGTCCCAGTACGCGTTGACGTACCCGTCGCCGACGTGGACGTAGGAGCGCGCTCCGACGCCGTCGTCCGCGATGCCCTCGCGGCCGTAGCGGGAGTGGAAGAAGTCCCAGGTCTGCTGGGCGCCGTAGGCGGCGTCCACGGCGGCCGTCTGGAGGTCGGCCGGCGTGCCGTCGCCCCAGACGTCGTCGTCGTCCGTCATGACCTGCCGGGTGTCGTAGTCGTACGTCTCGTGGTTGCCGCGTGCGGCGTCCACCAGCTCGAAGACGTCACCGTTGCGGACGGAGCCGATCTGCACGCTGCCGTTGTGCTGGCCGGTACCCGTACCCGCGTGGACCTGCTCGACGCTCGCGAGCTGCTTGCCGGTCTTCGCGTCGGTCACCACCTGGAGCCGGCTGGGGGTGCCGTCCTTCTGGACGCCGGTGACGACGGACTCCCAGGCCAGGGTCGGTGCGCCGGTCGACGCCCAGACCACCAGGCGCGGCGCGCGGTCCACCGCGGCCTTGCGGGTCTCCTCCCGGCCGGCGATGTCCAGGGCCACTTTCCGCGCCTTGGCCGCCGCGAGCGCCGGCTTGGTTGTCGGCACCGTGAGCTTCGCGCCGGACGCCTTGGTGACCGTCCGGGCGCCGGCCCGCTCGTGCACCACCAGGTCGCCGCCGAGGACGGGGAGACCGGCGAAAGTCCGCTCGTACCGCGTGTGGACGGTGCCGTCGGCGTCCTTGACGACGTCCCTCGGTATCAGCTGCTCCTCGTCGCCCAGCTTCAGCGACTCGGCCGTACCGGCGCTCGTCGCGGCGGCGGCCTTGAGCATCTGCCCGCGCTGCGCAGCGGTGAGCGGGACCGTCCGCGCTCCGGGCACGGAGGACGCCGCGGTCCCCTGCGGGCTCTCCTGCGCGCCCGCCGAGGCGAGGGGCAGGACGGACGCGATGAGCGTGGCCATGGTGACGGTCGCGGTCGCCACGGCGCGTCTGCGCCCTGACGACCGGGCTGCGGATGGCGTGGACCGGGTGGCGCGGAAGGTGCTCGTCACTCCTGGGACTCCTTGTGAGTGGGGGCGATGCGGGGGCGGGTGAGGACGTGGCTGCGTCGGAGCCGCCCTCGCCCCCTGAAGTGGCCCGAACACAGCCCCAGATGCTTGCAGCGGCCGGTCCCCCTGTCACGAGTGCGGAGATCATTGTCCGGATTCCGGAGAGAGGCTCGCTGGGGTGTCACAAAGCGGCGGCCCATCTGGTCTGTTCGACCTCGCGGGAGGTACTCGGCGCTGCTCGGCAGCCCGCTCCGGACGTCGACTGCCGCCTGCCGCGGGGCCCGCCCCGCGAAGGCACCGTCGGTGCACGAAGCTCCCGCCGTCGCAGGTCAGCCGGACACCGACAGCTGCCCACTCGCACCCCTCCGGACCGGTGGCGGTCCCCGGCCGCAAGGGCAAGCCCCCGGAGCCGGTTGCCTCGCACCGCCGCGCCGACGCCTGGGCCCGCATCGTGGGCACGTCACCTCGCGCCACGTGAGGACGGGACGGTTTCCGGCCAATTTGGCCGCCGGACGACCCTGCCGCACACTCGGCGCGACACCCCCGCCGCGCGCTCTGGACGTCGCGCCGGGCGCTGTGCGAGCATCACTGCCGGTCAGGTGCACGGCACTTGGCCTGCTTGATCCCGCCGCGCCCGCGGCCCGCAGATCTCCCTGCCCGGCAGGTAAGGGGGTCCCTTTCAGAGGAGACCCTTGTGCCCGTCGCACCTCGTCCCGCCCGGCCGACGCAGTGGCCGTTCTACCTGCGCGCGGTCGTGGACATCGTCTTCCCCGCCCACACGCTCCGCGTCATGCCCACCGCCGGACGGCCGGGCCGGCCGGGTCTCGCGTACCCGCTCCACGGCGGTCGGACGATCCACATCGTCACTGAGCCTTTTCCAACCTGATGGAGTGCGTGGGTAGTTGGGCTGGAGGGGTGGTGTCTGGACGTGAAGAAGCTCCTGGTAGACGGGTTCACGACCAAGATCCCCTGTCCACAGGAGCTTCCGCGTGCTTGTCGACCCGTCCGGCGTCGATGTGTCCACCTCGACCCTGCGCTACCTGTCCGCTCTCCTGCGGGCCCGCCGCCAGGAACGCGGAACACGTTGGCGTCGCGTGAGCGTGGGCCGCCAGGCCCTGCTGGTTCTCGCGCACCTGCGTTCCGGCCATACCTACGCCCAGCTGGCCGCCGGGTTCGGCGTCGGCACCACCACCGCCTACCGGTACATCGCCGAGGCCATCGACGTCCTGGCAACCCTCGCACCCACTCTCACCGAAGCGATGAATACCGCCTCCCACCAAGGCATTCGTGATCCTGGACGGCACGCTGCTGCCGATCGACCGGATCGCAGCCGACCGGCCCTTCTACTCCGGGAA
>NZ_JARAVO010000439.1:0-2761 GCF_033792805.1 Streptomyces sp. PA03-1a | reverse complement strand
GGGTACGGCCCGGGGGGCTGATCCAGGGGCCCACGCGGAAGCGGTAGTAGTACACCCGGTCCGGCTGGAGGCCCTGGACGTCGACGTGCACGGTGTGGCCGAACTCCGGGTGCGCCAGGGCGGTACCGCGGCGGACGACCCGCGCGAACCGGTCGTCCCGCGCGATCTCCCACCGGACGGGCACGCGGGCCTCGGGCAGTCCGTCGCCCGGCGCCGGCTCGTACGGGCGCGGCGCGAGCCGGGTCCACAGCACCACGCCCGAAGGCGTGGGGTCGCCCGACGCGACACCCAGCGTGAACGGGTCCCCGGCCAGCGCCCCGGGCGGCGCCTCGGCCCCCTGCGCGGCACCGGCGACGGGCAGGTTCGTGCTGAACGCGAGGGCCGCGGCGGCCCCCGTGACGGTCAGGAAGCGGCGGCGGTCGAGCAGCGCCGCCGCGGCGCGCAGCGTGCGGTCATGGCGGCTGCGGGCCTGCGGGTGCGTCACGTGTCCCTCCCTGGCGGTGGGTTGCGTGGCCCCGGTCGCGCACACGGACTCCCGGAACCCCCCGTTCGGCCCACGGTGCCCCTGTCCGTTGTTGACGCCGCGTCAGCTCCGCGACCCGGAACGGCCACCCTAACCGGGACATCTCGCCCCCGCGACGCGAAGCCCCCCGTCCGGGAAGCTCCCGGACGGCAGAGGGTGTGCAGCCGGGGGCGCCCCGCCCCCGCCCCGGCAGCCCATCAAGATCACCCCGACCGGGGACACGGCACGCACGGGTCGCATCCCCGCCAACGGGGTGACGGCCCGTCAAGGCCTGTGGCTGTCACTAACCGGGCGCACGCGCGCCGATACGGCCCCCTGCCGCACCCGGACCCGAGCCGCCCGCCACCACCGCCCCGCCTCGCGCGGCAACACCACCCACCGGCCCGCACGCCACGAAGCGTCTGCGCTCGGCTTGACCGGCCGTCATCAGGGCATCCACCAGGACACCACGTGGGCGCACACCCGCCGATACGGCCCCCTGTCACACCCGGGCCCGGGCCCTCGCACCGCCGCCACCGCCCCGCCTCGCGCCGGCAACACCACCCACCGGCCCGCACGCCGCGGGGCGCTCGCGCCCGCGCGGGCCTGCCGCTACGCGGCCCCGTGGGCCGGGGCGATGGCCTCGATGCGTTGGGCCAGACCGAAGTCCCGCTCCGTGAGCCGGCCGCCCGCCGCGTGCGTGGTGACGGAGACGGCGACCGACTGGTAACCCAGCGTCAGGTCGCTGTGGTGGTTCAGCTCGTCCTGGATCTGGGCGATGTGCATCACGAAGACCGCCGCCGGGATGTGCGGCAGCCGGTACGTGCGCAGCAGGCTCGCGCCGTCCTCGGAGAGGGACCAGCCGGGCAGCTCGGCGAGGCGGTCCTCGATCTCCTTGTGCGACAGGGGGTCGGCGTAGGGTGACATGGTTTCATCGTGGCACCGCATACCCTGCGGAGCCATGACTGAGATCGCGGGAAATGGAACGGGCACCGCGCACCGGGTCGCGGTGGTCACCGGGGCCGGGTCGGGCATCGGGCGGGCGGTGGCACGCGAACTGGCGTCCTCGGGCTGGGCCGTGGCCCTGGCCGGCCGGCGGGAGGAGGCGCTGCGCGGGACCGCCGACGGGCTGCCGGACGCGGCGGTGGCGGTCATCCCGACGGACGTCACCCGCCCGGAGGCGGTGGACGCGCTGTTCGCCGCCGTGGGCGCCCGCTTCGGCCGGGTCGACCTGCTGTTCAACAACGCGGGGATGGGGGCGCCCGCCGTGCCGGTGGACGAGCTGACGTTCGAGCAGTGGCGTGCCGTCGTCGACGTCAACCTCACCGGCGCGTTCCTGTGCGCGCAGGCCGCCTTCCGGACGATGCGCGCGCAGCGGCCGCAGGGCGGCCGGATCATCAACAACGGGTCGATCTCCGCGCACGCGCCGCGGCCGCTGAGCGTGGCGTACACGGCGACCAAGCACGCCGTCACCGGGCTGACGAAGTCCCTGTCACTGGACGGCCGTCCGTACCGGATCGCCTGCGGGCAGATCGACATCGGCAACGCGGCCACGGAGATGACGGAGCGGATGGCGGCCGGCACCCTGCAGGCGGACGGGCGGCTGATGACCGAGCCCCGGATGGACGTCGCCGACGTGGCCCGCACCGTCGCGCACATGGCCGCGCTGCCGCTGGAGTCGAACGTGCAGTTCGCGACGGTGATGGCGACGACGATGCCGTACATCGGCCGCGGCTGACGCCGCAGCGGGGGCCACAGCCACCCGCGGCCGAATTCGACCACTTCACCCACGGAAATGGTCAAGTCCGAAATACGTCCCATAGGACTGCTTGCGTCGCGTTACGTTGCGGCATGCTCTCCAAGCACCACCGCGACGTATGGTCAGAAACGCCCGCAGACGATGTCGGGTCCGAGGCCGGGCCCCCCGAGCCGGAGACCGAGCTGATAGCGCTGCCCGGCCCCGTGTTCGTCGATTCCAGCGGGAGACGGGCCCGTGCAGTACGCAGGGCCGGCTGGCTGGTCGGCGCGGCATGCTCCGTCTACACGGCGGCGCTGGCACTCAGCCTCTCCGGCGCGACGCCGATCGCGCCGAAGACGCTGCTGCCGCTGCCGGGGGTGCCGAGCACAGCGCCGGACGACGCGGGCTCCTCGGGGACGGGGGAACTCGACGTACCGGCCGACCAGGCCGCAGCACCCCCGGTGACGGCGGGCTTCCTCCGGGCGGGGGCGGCGGCCGCGCCGTCCCCGTCCGGGACGGCG
>NZ_JARAVO010000438.1:0-2805 GCF_033792805.1 Streptomyces sp. PA03-1a | reverse complement strand
CCGCCCGCAGCGGCAGGCTCACCGTGGCCACGACGGCCACCGCGGCGGCCGCCCACACAGCGAGCGCGGCACGTTCCGCCGGCAGCAGGAGCAGCGCCAGGGCCATGCCGGCCGCCGCGGACGGCACCGCCACCACCGCGCTCTCGGCCAGCAGCCGGCCGGTGAGCGAGCCCATGCTGATGCCACGGGCCCGCAGCAAGGTGAACTCGGCCCTGCGCCGGGCCGCCGACAGGCCCGCGGCCATGAGCAGCACGACCGCGGCGACGGTGCCCACACCCACGGCAGCGACCAGGACCAGCGGCTGCGCAGCCGTGCGCTCGGTGACGAAGGGACCGAGGAGTTCACCCAGCCCCTGCTCCTCGACGTGCAGGCCGCGCTGCTTGGCCTGCAGATGTGCCCCGTCAGGTCCCGAGGTCAGCGCGGCGAGCCGGTCGCTCAGGGCCGGGACGTCGTGCGCGGTGAGCTCGTCGACGTCGGCAGGGTGGTGCCAGTAGGCCAGCGCGCCGTCTTGAAGGCTGAGCAGGGCGGCCGTGGCCCCCGGGTCGATGAGCGCAGCGAAGTGCCAGTAGCGGGCGGGGTCGCCACCCGGGACGGGCAGCGAGCGCAGGCTGGGCTTGCGCAGGTCGGGTTCCGCGTTCCACCAGGCGGCGCCGGGTGTCCGGGGCGTGACGATCCCGGTGACCCGGACGGTCACGACCGATCCGACGGCGTCCTCGAGGTGGAACGCCGAACCGGTACGCAGTTTCATCACCTTGGCGGTGCGGTCGGTGATCACCGCTTCGACGCTGTGGGCGTCGGTGCCGGCGTTCGGCAGACGTCCCTCGAGGAGCCGGGTGTTCGCCGCAAGGTCGGGCTGTGCCACCAAGGTGTTCTTCGGGGGGAGCGGGGCGACCGCCATGGTCCGGGGCAGTCCGGGGTCGGTGACGTCTGTGTCGGCGGAGCGCACCCCGTATACAGTCTGGTCGCGTTCGAGCGTCAGCGGGGGCTTCACGAGGCGCTGGAACCGGGTCTCGGTCTCCTTCAGCGACGGGGGGGTGAGCAACCCCTCGGCGTTGAGGGGGGCGGACAGCGGTGACACCTGGAGCGACATGGTGACGCTACGGCCCTGCAGCGACGCGTGTGACACCGCGTCGCGCAACGCGGAGTCCTCGTAGCCGTCGACGGCCCGCGGCAGCGCGGCCGCCAGGAACGCCGTGACGAACACCAGCGCGGCCATGGCGAGCGTGCCGCCGGGGGCGGCGCTCAGCCGGGCGCGGATCCAGGAGACGTCACCGCTGCGCGGGGAACGGGGCTCGGCCACGTCATTCACCTCCTTGGCGCCGCAGCGCCTGGGCCGGGTCGGCGGACCGCCACGCCGTCAGCATGACGCCGAGCAGGGGCAGTGCGGTGATGGTGATCATCAGCAGGGCGAGCGGGCCGGACGGCAGATCTATCCGCACGTCGGGGACCGGGCTCTCCGCGTCAGCCGTCAGGATGATCAGGGGGACGACCTGGCGGGTCAGCAGTCCGCCGAGTACGGCGCCGACGCCCACCGCGACCAGGATGACCAGGCCCTGCTCGGCGGCGATCACCCGGGCGAGCCAGCGGCGCGGGGTGCCCAGCGCCCGCAGCATCGCGAACTCCTGGGAGCGTTCGCGCAGTGCTCCGGCCGCCGCCACGCTGTAGCCGAGCGCGGCCAGCACCACGGCGGTCACGACGGCGGCGGGCAGCGCGGACAGCGGCCCGGCGCCGAGCGGATCGCGTTGGAGTTCGGTGCGCTGCTCGTCGCGGACCAGGAGCGAGGTGATGTCGCCGCGGGTCTGCAGTGCCGAGGCGAGGCGAGCGGCCGCGCCGGGCTCGGCCGCCAGCCACCACTCGCCGGGAACCAGGGAGCCCTGGCCGGTTCCGTTGAGGAACGTGTTCGCCGAGTGCATGTCGATCAGCAGCGCCCCGCCGTCGGTGCCGTCGGTCTTGGGCGCGACGGTGGGCAGGGCGCGTACGGCGGCGGAGACGCGGACCGGCACGGTCACGCCGGCCACGGGGATCCGCACCGAGTCCCCGACCTTCGCGCCGACCGCCCGCAGGAAGGTGTCCGTGGCGACCGCCGACAGCGCGGCCGGGGCCTTGGGTTCGGAGCTGAGGGTTACGGAGGCCGTGTCATAGCTGCTCTGCCAGGCCGCCCCGAGGGACATCTCCCCTGTGTCGAACTCGACGGCGAGCGGCGTCCGCGCGCTGGAGTCAGGGGCGTCCGTCCAGGCGGCGACGTAGCCGGCGTAGTTCATGTAGTCGGGGTTGCCCATAGCGGCGCGCGCCTGCCACGACGAGCCCTCCGGTACCCGGACGGTCCGCGTGGTGCCGTCGCCGGACTCCGACCGCAGCGCGGTGACGGACAGCCGGTGGTGCTCGGTCCGCTGCGGCAGGGTGTAGTCGGCCTTGATCCGGGTCAGGCGCAGTGGCCCGGCCGGGCCGGCGCCGGGGGCCCGGCCCGCCTCGGCGCCGAAGTCCGCCACCACGACGTGCTGTCCGCCGTCGGCGGGGACCTTGCCCAGGGCGATCGTGTAGGGCACGCCGAAGCGGTCCACGAATGTCGCCGAAAGGCGGGTGGTGACGTGGCTCGCAATCGGTCGGCCGCCGGAGTCCGAGGCTTGCGTGCGAACGGTCAGGAGAAGGCGCGCGGTGTCACGGGGCAGGCCGAACCCGGCGTCCGGCGAGGCGGTGTCCTGAGGTCGCAGGGAGCGCAGCAGGTCCTGGAAGGGCCGGTCGGCGAGGTCGTCGCGCAGGCCGGTCACCCCGGAGGCGCTGGTGGTGTCCAGTGCCAGCACCGTT
>NZ_JARAVO010000437.1:0-2848 GCF_033792805.1 Streptomyces sp. PA03-1a | reverse complement strand
GGGGGGGTGAGGGTGATCTGCCGTACGAGCTGGTGGAAGCAGGACAGCGCCGCGATGGCGGGGAGGCTGGCGACGGTCCAGTCGGTGATCGTCCGGGGGGCGGAGGCGACGCAGAACAGGATCGCGAAGGCCGAGAAGAGCAGCACGACCGCCCAGGAGTGCGGGGCCCGGCGCTGGTGCAGCGCGGCCCGCAGGATCGACAACGAGGCCACCATCCAGGGGCCGTAGACCAGCAGCGGCCACCAGCCCGCCAGCCCCGACGCCCCGTTGGTGGCGGCGATGTGGCGCAACGGGTCGTGGGCGACCATCCCCCCGAGCACGCTCACCATGGCCACGATGGTGGCCGCGACCGCCGCGACGACGAAGCTGAGCGTCTGGGTCCTGGCCGCCTTCTGCCGCAGCGCCGCCCGGCGGATCCTGCGGTGCCTGTGCCGGGTGAGCGGCAGCTCGTGGGTCGCGGACTCCGGGGAGGGCGCGGCGAAGACGTCGTCGTCCTCCTCCTCGTAGTCGTCCACCTCCTCCGCCAGAGGGGGTTCGAGGAGCTGGGCCAATTCCTCCTCGGACGTCCACGCCCCGTTCAGGACGTCGTAGTCCGGGGCGGAGAAGAACCCGTTCCCCGAAGTGTCGTCCGGGGCCTGGCGGGGACTGTAAATGGTGTGGCCGCTGAGGTGGTCCTCGTACGGCATGTCGTTCTCGAAGCGGAAACGGTCCTGCAAAGGCGGCATGAAGGAATTCCTGTCGGGGCCGGGCGTGGGCGGGGGATACGGTGAATGCACGCCCTAATACCGCGCATCCAGATCGATGCCGGAGCAGCGGCGGATGAAATCCCCCTCGATGCCGACCATTTCGTTGGTGAACTGTTCCAGTTCCGAAGAGCAGTACACGAGCGGAATGCGCTCCTCGCCACGCTCGATGTAGGCGTCCGGACTCCGGCCGAAGAATCCCGCCGTCCCCGGGACGAAGACCCATTCCCCGAGGGGGACGCCCTCCCTCGGGCGGTACGGACGGCTGCGGCGGATGGGCGCCGGAACCGTCCGGGGGACCTCGTTCCCGGCCGGCGCACCCGGTGCGTTCTGGGAATCGACTGTGACCACATCCCCACAACGACCCCCGCCCCGTGATGGAGTTGCGCCGTACGAGTGACCTCCGCCCCGTGTTCCGTGAGGTGTTGGCCCTGGCCACAGGCCCCGGCAGGCACCCTAGGGTGACGCCATGACCGAACCGACGCGCCGCCGCGCGGCCGCCCTGGAGCTCATCGACGCCGTCGTCGACCCCGGCACCTGGCACGGCTGGGACGAGCCCGTGACCGCGCTGCCCGGCTACCTCGACGACGCCGGGTACCGCGCCGACCTCGCCCGGGCACGGGAGCGCACCGGGCTCGACGAGTCGGTCGTCACCGGCGAGGGCAGGATCCGCGGCCGCCGGGTCGCCGTCGTCGCGGGCGAGTTCCGCTTCCTGGGCGGCTCGATCGGCGTCGCCGCGGGCGAACGCCTCGTACGGGCCGTCGAACGGGCCACCCGTGAGCGGCTGCCCCTGCTGGCCTCGCCCGCCTCGGGCGGGACGCGGATGCAGGAGGGCACCATCGCGTTCCTGCAGATGGTCAAGGTCGCGGCGGCCATCACCGACCACAAGGCCGCGGGCCTGCCGTACCTGGTCCACCTGCGGCACCCGACCACGGGCGGGGTCTTCGCGTCCTGGGGCTCCCTCGGGCACGTCACCGCCGCCGAACCCGGCGCGCTCATCGGCTTCCTCGGCCCGCGGATCCACGAGGCCCTGTACGGCGAGGAGTTCCCGCCCGGCGTCCAGGTCGCGGAGAACCTGCTGGCCAACGGCATCGTGGACGCCGTGCTGCCCTCCGCGGAACTCGCGGACGTCGCGGCACGCGTCCTCGGGGTGCTGTGCGGCGACACGGCGGGAGCCCCGGACACCGGCGGGGCCGGTCCCGAGCCCGCGCCGGGCGCCTCCGCTCCACCGGCCGCGGAGTCCATCCGGCGCTCACGGCGGCCCGAACGGCCGGGGCTGCGCGCCCTGCTGGCGGCGGCCGCCCGGGACGTGACCCCGCTCAGCGGCACCGGCGCGGGGGAACGGGACCCCGGACTCCTGCTCGCGCTCGCCCGGATCGGCGGCACGCCCTGCGTCGTCCTCGGCCACGACCGGCGGGAGACCGGCGACGGGCGGCCGTCCGCGCTCGGCCCCGCCGGCCTGCGGGTCGCCCGCCGCGGCATGGGCATCGCGGCGGAACTGGACCTGCCGCTGTTGTGCGTGGTCGACACCGCGGGTGCGGCGCTGTCCCGGGAGGCCGAGGAGGGCGGCCTGGCGGGCGAGATCGCCCGCTCCCTCGCCGACCTGATGACCGTGCCCGCGCCCACGCTGTGCCTGCTGCTCGGACAGGGCGCCGGCGGGGGCGCGCTCGCGCTGCTGCCCGCGGACCGGGTGGTGGCCGCGCGGCACGCGTGGCTCTCCCCGCTGCCGCCGGAGGGGGCCTCGGCGATCCTGTACCGGACGACGGAACGGGCGTACGAAGTGGCCGGGCGCCAGGGGGTGCGGTCGGCGGACCTGGCCGCGCACGGGATCGTCGACCGGGTGGTGGAGGAGACGCCCGACGCGGCGGACGAGCCCGAGGCGTTCCTGGCCCGCCTCGGCGCGGTCCTGGGTGCCGAACTCGCGGCCCTGCGCGCCCACCCCCGCGCCGTCCGCCTCGCCGCCCGCCGCACCCGCTACCGGAACCTGGGCCTGAGCTGACGCCCCTTCCGGCGGGAGGCGTTCCGCGGCGGCGGGCGGCGAGGCGGACGGCGCGGTCCTGGGTGCCGAACTCGCGGCCCTGCGCGCCCACCCCCGCGCCGTCCGC
>NZ_JARAVO010000436.1:0-2873 GCF_033792805.1 Streptomyces sp. PA03-1a | reverse complement strand
GCCCAGCCCCTCCCCGAGCACATCGAGGCCTTCGACGGCACGGGGGACCTCGAGGACCCCGACACCTTCGAGAGCGCGCCCTACGAGGGCCCGCAGGCCGAGCCGTGGAACCCCACCGAGGAGTCCGCCGGCCCCCGTCGCGCGCGGCACCGCGTCGCCAAACAGCGCTCCATGGGCCGCGGTTCGGCTGTCTTCGGGGTCGCGGCCGTGGCCGTGCTGGGCGTCGGAGGGGTCGCCACCGCCGAGGGCAAGAACCCGCTCCCCGTCTCCTTGCCCGAGGTGTCCCACCTGCCCGGCATCGGAGCCCTCGTCGGCGACGACAGCGCCCCCGAGGCCAAGCAGGTCGCCGAGGCACTCAGCCCCGACGCGGGTGAGGCCCTGCGCAACCGCATCCTCGACCAGGCCCAGCAGCAGCGGAACGCCGCCGACCGGTCCGCCAGGAACGCCGCACAGCAGGAGGCGGTGGCCAAGGCCGCCAAGTCCGCGGCGGCGGAGCGGGTCCGCGCCGAGGCCGCCGCCAAGAAGAAGGCCGTGGCGGAGGCCGCGAAGAAGCTCGAGGCTGCCCGCCTGGCCGAGCTCGCCAAGAGCTTCGTCAAGCCGGTCACCTCGTACACGCTGACCGCCGGCTTCGGCGAGTCCAGCTCGCTGTGGGCGAACACCCACACCGGCCAGGACTTCGCCGCCCCCACCGGCACCCCGGTCAAGGCCATCCACAGCGGCACCATCACCGAGGCCGGCTGGGCCGGTTCGTACGGCTACCGCATCATCCTGACCCTCGACGACGGCACCGAGCTCTGGTACTGCCACCTCTCCTCGATGATCGTCACCTCCGGCAAGGTCAACACCGGTGACACCATCGGCCGTGTCGGCGCCACGGGCAACGTCACGGGCCCGCACCTGCACCTCGAGGTGCGCCCCGGTGGCGGCGACCCGATCGGCCCGATGGGCTGGCTGCGCAGCAAGGGCCTGTCCGTCTGAGCGACCGGCCCCACGGACTCCGGCGGCCCTGGTGACACCCCCCGTCACCCAGGGCCGCCGGTCCGTTTCGCGGGACGCCCACGAGACGCCTACACGGGATGCCTACGGGACGCCTGCGGACGCTTACGGGACGACGAAGTTGTAGAGCTCCGCGATCCTCGGCGGTCCGCTCGGTTCGGGGAAACCGGACTCCTTGGCGGCGGGCAACATGATCTCCATGAAGGCTTCGAGCGCCTGCGCGGACTGCCAGACGTTCACCAGCCGCAGACCCTCGTTGGTGATCACGGCGGCATGCGAGAGCAGCCCCGCGGGAGGATGCTCGGGCCCGAACCCCGCGCGGTGGTTCGCCTCCTCGTACTGCAGGGCCGTCACACCGGGGAACTCGACCTCCGCCAGGACCGGCATGGGGACCTCCCGCTTCCCACCGACACGCCTACGCCCCAATTTCCTCCGGCTGCACCCCGGCCGCAATCCGGCCGGGGTCCGCCCGGGGTCCGGCGACGAGGCCGGCGAGGCTAGAGAGCCTCCAGCCGGACGTCCGCCGAGTCGCACGCCGCCGTCTCGTCGGAGTACACCTCGCACACCGGACGTCCGTCGGGGGTCATCGTGTGCTCGACCTCCCAGAGGCTGATCTCCTCGCCGGTCTCGAGCAGGAAGGCGTGCTCGTACAGCGTCCAGCCGGCGACCCGGCCGGTGCCGATCCGTATGTGCCGGCCGGTGACGTACGCGATGTCGTGGCCCACCGCCGAACCCAGCCGGCTGCGCAGCTCCTCGCCCGGTACGTCGGTGTTCTCGGCCCGCCGGAGCACCCGCCACGCGTGCTCCGCGGAGTGGTCCGCCGTGTACTGCCGGGGCCCGGGCGTCAGGTCCATCGCCATCTGCGGCAGCCGCGCCAGCCAGTCCGCGGCCTCCGCCTCCAGCTCCTCCGGAGAGGGCTCGCCGAAGCGGGCGTCGATCGCGTGCTGGGCGGCGGCCAGCTCGTCCGGGTCGGAGTACACCTCGTACAGCGGTTCGTCGTCGCCCGGGCCGGTGTTGTGCTCGATCTCCCACAGCAGCTGCGTACTGCCGTCGGCCAGCAGGAACGTGTGCCGCAACGTCCTGCGGCTCAGCCTGCGCGGCGGGCCCTTGCGCTGGCGGAAGGACGCCAGCTCCGTGCAGCCCATCAGCGCGGTGGCCAGCCGCCCCAGCACGCGGTCGTCGACGTCGAAGGAGTTCTGCGCTCTGGCCAGCACCACCTCGACGTCCGCCGGACCCGCCCCACCTGGTCGCGCGTTCCCCATGCGGTCCTCCTGCTCACGGCATTCCCCGCGCACCATTGCGAGCACTCAGCGTAGTGGCATCGACGCTCTGCGCGTCGGGTCTCCCGGAAAAATGGTGCACCCCCACCCGTAGGAGGCGCGTAAGACGCGAAACGCACGCTCCCTGCTGCCACTATGCGCCCATGCGCGCACTCTTCGTAGGCCTCTGCACCCTCGATGTCATCACCCTCGTCGACCACGTCCCGGCCCCGAACGAGAAACTCACCGCCCGCACCCAGACCGTCGCCGCCGGCGGCCCCGCGACCGGCGCCGCCGCCACCTTCGCCCATCTCGGCGGCGAGGCCGTCCTGCTCACCGCCTTCGGCGGCCACGCCCTCGCCGGCGCCATCGACGCCGACCTCGCGGCCCTCGGCGTCGACGTCATCAACCTCACCGCGGACTCCCCCGAACCCCCCGCGGTCTCCACCATCCTGGTCACCGCCGCCACCGGCGACCGCGCCGTCGCCTCCACCAACGTGGCCTCAGGGACCTCCGTGTCCCCGCCCGGAGACCTCTCCGTCCTCGTCGGCGACGCCGACGAGGACGGAGAGGTCTCCGGGCGGGGACACGGAGGTCCCTGAGGCCACGTTGGTGGAG
>NZ_JARAVO010000435.1:0-2879 GCF_033792805.1 Streptomyces sp. PA03-1a | reverse complement strand
GCCGGAGAGCGGGCCCCGCGCCCCGCCCAGGCGCCGGGCCCGCTCTCCGGCCCCGGTGCCGCGTTCGGCGTCGCCCTCGCGCTGCTGGGCGTCCTCGGCCTGTCCGCCGTCGGCTTCGGCGGCCTCCTCGACGGCCACTCGGCCACCCTGATCGCCTTCCGCGTCACGGCACCGGCCGCCGTCCTCATGGCCGTCGCCGGCTGGGCTCTGGTCGAACGGGCGGGCCGCGTCAGGGCTGAGCCGGACTTCACCCCACCCGGCCGACCTTGAGGACGAGCACGGTGACGGTCTCGGCGCCGGGCCGGTACAGACACGCCAGTCGCCGACGGTCAGCCGCCAGTACCCCGAAGCTCCCAGGGCGCGCGCAGTCCGGGGGTGCGGTTCCCCGGCCACATCCCGGACAGCAGCCGCGCACGCCTTGGGTCACGAGGCATCGGCCTGACGGTCCTCGTCCTCCAACCGGGCCGTGAACTCGTCGTGCGTCATCGCGGGGCCGGTGGGAGCCGATTCGCGGGCCGCTGCCTCGGCGGCGTCCGCCGCATCGCGCAGACGCTGCAGTTCCTCGAGTTCGCTTATCGGGATGAGCGCGGCGGCGGGTTTCCCGTACTCGCTGATCAGGATGTGTTCATGCCCGTGCCGGACTCGGCCGACGAGCTGCCCGAGCCGGTTGCGCGCTTCCACGAGCGGATACGTATCCATGGGAAAACTGCACAGAGCTGCGGCTGTGTACGGTTGGCGATTCACCTGTGGTGGGCGAGCCCACCCGCACGGGTGTCCGGAGGGCGGTCGCCGTGCCCGGGGGGTGAGGGGGCCGCACTACCCTGGGAGGTCGTTCTTTCGTAGTGACAGGAGTCCCATGGCCGTCAACCTGGTCAACGTCGAGTCCGTCAGCAAGGTGTACGGAACGCGCACCCTGCTGGACGGGATCTCGCTCGGCGTATCGGAGGGCGACCGCATCGGCGTCGTCGGCCGCAACGGCGACGGGAAGACGACCCTGATCCGGATGCTGGCGAAGCTGGAGGGACCGGACACCGGGCGGGTGACGCACACCTCGGACCTGCGGCTGGGCGTGCTGACGCAGCACGACAGCCTAAACCCGCAGGCCACCGTCCGGCACGAGGTGGTCGGCGACCGCGCGGACCACGAGTGGGCGGGCGACGCGAAGATCCGGGACGTGCTCACCGGCCTCTTCGGCGGGCTGGACCTGCCCGGCTTCCCGCAGGGGCTGGACACGGTGATCGGGCCGCTGTCCGGTGGTGAGCGCCGCCGGATCGCGCTGGCGAAGCTGCTGATCGCCGAGCAGGACCTGGTCGTGCTCGACGAGCCCACCAACCACCTCGACGTCGAGGGCATCTCCTGGCTGGCCGGTCATCTGCGGGCACGGCGCTCGGCCCTGGTGTGCGTGACCCACGACCGCTGGTTCCTGGACCAGGTCTGCACCCGCATGTGGGACGTGCAGCGCGGTGACGTCCACGAGTACGAGGGCGGTTACAGCGACTACGTCTTCGCCCGCGCCGAGCGCGAGCGGATCGCCGCGACCGAGGAGGTCAAGCGGCAGAACCTGATGCGCAAGGAGCTGGCCTGGCTGCGCCGCGGTGCCCCCGCCCGCACCAGCAAGCCGCGCTTCCGCATCGAGGCGGCCAACGAGCTGATCGCCGACGTGCCGCCGCCGCGTGACAACGCCGAGCTGATGAAGTTCGCGACGACCCGGCTGGGCAGGACCGTCTTCGACCTGGAGAACGTGACCGTGCAGGCCGGGCCCAAGGTGCTGCTGAAGCACCTGACCTGGCAGCTGGGCCCCGGCGACCGGGTCGGCCTGGTCGGTGTCAACGGCGCGGGCAAGACGTCCCTGCTGCGGGCGCTCGCGGACGCCGCCGTCAGCGAGGGCGAGCAGCAGCCGGTGGCCGGCAAGGTGGTGGTCGGCAAGACCGTACGGCTGGCCTACCTGTCGCAGGAGGTCGCCGAACTCGAGCCGTCGCTGCGGGTGCTGCAGGCGGTGGAGTCGGTGCGCGGCCGCGTCGACCTCGGCAAGGGACGGGAGATGACGGCGGGTCAGCTCTGCGAGAAGTTCGGGTTCACCAAGGAGAAGCAGTGGACCCCGGTCGGTGACCTGTCCGGTGGCGAGCGGCGCCGGCTGCAGTTGCTGCGGCTGCTGATGGACGAGCCCAACGTGCTCTTCCTCGACGAGCCCACCAACGACCTGGACATCGAGACCCTGACCCAGCTGGAGGACCTGCTCGACGGCTGGCCCGGCTCGATGGTGGTCATCTCCCACGACCGGTACTTCCTGGAGCGCACCACCGACCGCACCTTCGCCCTGCTCGGCGACGCGACGCTGCGCATGCTGCCGCGCGGCATCGACGAGTACCTGGAGCGGCGCCGCGCCGCCGTCGAGGCCGCCACCCCCGCCCCCGCCCCGGCCAAGCCGAAGGGCGGCGGCGACAGCCGCGCGGCCAAGAAGGAACTGCAGCGCATCGAGCGGCAGCTGGACAAGATCGGCGAGCGGGAGTCGAAGCTGCACGCCGCCATCGCCGAGAACGCCACCGACTTCGAGAAGGTGGCCGAACTCGACATGGAACTGCGGTCGCTGGCCGCCGAGCACGAGGAACTGGAGATGCGCTGGCTGGAGCTGGCGGACGAGGTGTAGCAGTGCCGTAACGGTCCTTCGGCGCGGGGCGGAACGGTGCGTCACCGGTGGTACAAAGAGGGTCACCGTCCGCCCCGCACACCTGTGCCCGAAAGGTGCCCGCTGATGTCGCAGCCGCCGCCTCCCCCCGGCAACCAGCCCGGATTCGGGCCGCAGCCGCCTCAGTACGGTTACCCGCCGCAGCAGCCCAACCCCTACGCCCAGCCACCGGGCATGTCTCTTATACAGATCT
>NZ_JARAVO010000434.1:0-2893 GCF_033792805.1 Streptomyces sp. PA03-1a | reverse complement strand
GACCCGAGCAGGTCGAGGCAGCCGTCGGCCGTGAAGGCCGCGACGCGCTGCGCGCCGCGGCCTTCACGGCCGACGGCTGCCTCGACCTGCTCGGGGCGACCGCCTACGCCGCGCTCTCGCGGGCGGAGACCGTACCCGCCCTGCGCGCCACCCGCGGCGGCAGCCCGCTGGAGAGCCTGGTGCGGCTCTTCCTGCTGCAGCAGCCGGTCCCGTACGCCCGGCTGCGCGACGTGCTGCCCCTCGACGCGGCCCTCGAGGACGGCTGGCTCGTCCGGGACGGCGACGAGGTGCGCGCCACCGTGGACGTCCGCCCCTACGGGGGCGACGGCGGCGAGGACTGGTACATCGTCTCCGACCTCGGCTGCGCGGTGGGCGGCGCCAACGGCATCCGCACGACGCCCGGCGTGGACCGCGCGGACCTGGTGCTCGGCGTCGGCGGTGCGTCGACCACGCTCGCCGGGATCACCGTCCGCACGCCCGTGGCCCGGGCGCTGGACCTCGGCAGCGGCTCCGGCGTCCAGGCGCTGCACGCCTCCCGGCACGCCACCCGGGTCACCGCGACCGACCTCAACCCCCGCGCCCTGCACTTCACGCGGCTCACCCTCGCCCTGTCGGGCGCGCCCGAGCCGGACGTCCGGCAGGGCAGCCTCTTCGAGCCGGTCGGCGACGAGCGCTACGACCTGATCGTGTCCAACCCGCCGTTCGTCATCTCCCCGGGCAGCCGCTTCACCTACCGCGACGGCGGCATGGCCGGCGACGACCTGTGCCGGACCGTCGTCCGGCAGGCCGCCGACCACCTCACCGAGGGCGGGCACCTGCAACTGCTCGCCAACTGGGAGCACGCCGAGGGCGAGGACTGGCGCGACCGTGTCGGCGCCTGGGTACCCGCGGGCTGCGACGCGTGGATCGTGCAGCGCGAGGTGCAGGACGTCACGCAGTACGCGGAGCTGTGGCTGCGCGACGGCGGTGACCACCTGGCCGGGCCCGAGGCGTACGCCGCCCGCTACGACGCGTGGCTGGACGCCTTCGAGCAGCGCAAGACCAAGGCCGTGGGCTTCGGCTGGATCACCGTGCGCAGGAGCGGCTCCGACCGTCCCGTCGTCACCGCCGAGGAGTGGCCGCACCCGGTCGAGCAGCCGCTCGGGCCGCACATCGCGGCCTGGTTCGGCCGCCAGGACTTCCTGCGGGCCCACGACGACGCGGCGCTGCTCGACGAGCGCTTCAGGCTGGCGGACGAGGTGGTGCAGGAGCAGGTGGGCCTGCCAGGCGCCGAGGACCCGGAGCACGTCGTCCTGCGGGCGAACCGCGGTATGCGGCGCGCGACGAGGGTGGACACGGTCGGCGCGGGCTTCGCGGGCGTCTGCGACGGGACGCTGACGGCCGGTCGGATCCTGGACGCCATTGCCCAGTTGCTGGGCGAGGACCCGGTGGTGCTGCGGGACCGTACGCCGGAAGCGATCCGGCTGCTGGTGGAACAGGGCTTCATCGAGCCGGTGTGAGCGGGAACGCGGCGGCCCGCCTCCGCAGCGGAGAGCGGAGGCGGGCCGCCGGGGTGCGTCGCGGGGATCAGCCCTGCAGGACGCGGCCCTTGGAGTCCGTGCGGTCCTTGCTGGTGAAGAAGAGGATCGCGTCGATCAGGGCCCAGAAGCCGAGGCCACCGCAGGTCAGGAGCTGGGCGATGGCCATGCCGGTGTGGCCGGTGTAGAAGCGCCCGATGCCCAGACCGCCCAGGAAGAGCTGCAGAAGACCAGCGGTGATCTTCGACTTGTCGGACAGCGGACGGCCGGCCGCGTCGTAGCCGTGCGGGGCGTCAGTGGTGGGCGTGGCCATGAAGGTCGCTCCTTGCGCGAATGGGGACGAACAGGCAGGAGCGCACGCTTCTTCAGGATCCGGCCCCCCGCCTCGGATGGCCACATATTTACATCAGATGATTGACATCCGTCCCGATGATGAACAGCCGTCACGGAACTGTGATCACCGCGTTGTCAAACCGCGTTGCGTACGACGGCCCAGGCCACGGCGATCCCCAGGACCGCCATCTGCGCACGTCGTCCGAGCGTGGGGCGGTAGGAACGGCCGCGCAGCCCCTCCGTCACCCACCGCGCGTACAGATAAAGGGGAAAGGGGCTCGCCAGGAGCAGCAGCGCGTTGTCGTGGAAGGCGGCCGACAGGTCGCCGTGCATCAGGTCGTAGACCATGCGGGTCGCGCCGCAGGCGGGACAGAGCAGCCCCGTCAGGAAGTTGAAGGGGCATCGGGGCAGCCAGTGCCCCTCCTGGTGCGGGTCGGTGCCCCACAGGTAGGCGGCGCCCGCCGCGCCCGCGACGAGCGACGCCACGGGGGCCGTGGCCGGTCGTCCGGCCACGGCCCTGAGGCGGTTCCAGGTCACGGAGGTCATCATCCTCAGCTGCGCAGGATCCGGCCCTGGGAGTCGGTGCGGTCGTTGCTCGTCAGGAAGAGGATGCCGTCGATCAGCGCCCAGATGCCGAAGCCGCCGCAGGTGAGGAGCTGCGCGATGCCGATGCCGATGTCGCCCACGTAGAAGCGCCCGATGCCCAGGCCGCCCACCAGCAGCTGCAGCACGCCGGCCACGACCTTGGACTTGTCCGACAGCGGGCGGCCGTACATGTCGTAGCCGTACGGGGCGTTGGGGTCGCCGGTGTAGGCGCCCTGCGGGTATCCCTGCTGGGGGTAACCCTGCTGCGGGTAGCCGTAGCCGGGCTGCTGGCCGTAGCCGCCGGGGCCGGGCGGGGGCTGTTGCGGGTAGCCGTAACCGTCCGGCGCGGGCTGGCCGTACGGGTTGTTCGGATCGGACATCGCGGGACTCCCCCTGAGAGAACGTTCGGTGTATCCGGACATCTTGTCAGGCAAGTCAAGGCGGTCAGGGGCGAGGAG
>NZ_JARAVO010000433.1:0-2923 GCF_033792805.1 Streptomyces sp. PA03-1a | reverse complement strand
GCCGGCTCCCCCGCCGCCCGCGTACGCCTCGCCGCCGTCATCGACGAGGACACCGCCCGCACCGCCGCCGCGCCCCTGCTCACCGAGACCGACGAGGTCACCTGGGCCGACGGCGACGTCACCGCCCACCACGCCGCCCGCCTCGGCGCGATCACCCTCACCACCCGGCCCCTGACCGACCCCGACCCCGCACAGCTGCACACCGCGCTCCTCGACGGCCTCCGCCGCGAAGGACCCCGCCTGCTGAGGTGGACCCGCGACGCCGACACCCTGCGCCGGCGCCTCGCCTTCCTCCACCGCGAGATCGGCGCCCCCTGGCCCGACGTCTCCGACGAGGCCCTGCTCTCCCGCGCGGACGACTGGCTCGCCGCCGAACTCGCCACCGCCCGCCGCCGCGCCGACCTCGCCCGCATCGACGCCGCCACCGCCCTGGGCCGCCTCCTGCCCTGGGCCACCGGCGACGCCGCCCGCCTCGACGAACTCGCCCCGGAACGCCTGGAGATCCCCTCCGGCTCCAAGGTCCGCGTCTCCTACGACGACGACCGCCCCGTCCTCGCCGCCAAGCTCCAGGAGCTCTTCGGCTGGACCGACACCCCCCGCATCGCCGGCGGCCGCGTCCCCCTCCTGGTCCACCTGCTCTCCCCCGCGGGACGCCCCGCCGCCGTCACCGGCGACCTGGCCTCCTTCTGGCGCGACGGCTACCGCGCGGTGCGCGCGGAACTCCGCGGCCGCTACCCCAAGCACCCCTGGCCCGAGGACCCCACCACGGCGGTCGCCACCCGGCACACCAACGCCCGCCTCAATGCTTCGGGCCGACGAACCGGTCCATGAGCGCGACGGCCTCCCGGCGGGCGACGGAGATGTTGCAGGCGTTGGCCTGCCTCCAGGCGACGCCGAGGGCGTCGAGCGTGTCGGTGCACAGGCGCCGGATGTCGTCGGACCTCTTGGTGAAGAAGTAGCGCGGGTACTCGTAGCTCCTGGTCCCGCCGGCCACGGTCCGTGTGGTCCGGTTGACGACCCGGCTCCCGTCGGAATGGATGAGCCCACGCAGGAAGTCACAGGGCCGTTCGTCGACGACGGCCTGTTGCCAGGGCTCCAGCGCGATGCGGCGCTCGTGCTTCCTGCCGGGTCCGTGCTGGGGGAAGAGGCAGGGCCAGTGATCGCTGTAGGACGTGACCATGGTGCAGCCCTGGGTGTGGACGCGGCACACGGAGTTCCCGGGCCGGACGGCCCTCATGGCCTGCTCGCACGCGTCGATCAGTCCGGGCCAGGCGTCGCCGCAGGCGATGCGCAGGGCGTGGCCGCCGCGCGGCTGGGCGCTGATGCAGCCCTCGCCGAGGTAGAGGCCGAGCAGGTAGGCGTAGGCGGGGCCGGATGCGCGGCCGGTGCAGTCGGTGCCGTTTCGCCTGGGTTCGATGCGGGTGCGCCAGTCACGGATGGCGGAACGGGACACACCGGTCATCCGGCTCACGGAGTTCAGGCTCCGGCCTTCGACGAGGAGCGCGAGGGCCCGGCGGCGGGTTTCCAGGTCGTACATGTGAACGACTTTGGCGTGATTCCCGCCACGCGTGACCGGAAATCCAGTGCCGCTCACTCGACTCAGTGAAGATCACCCTGAGTGATAAACGCCTTGAATTTGAAGGTGGAGTACCCCGGGTGGGATTCGAACCCACGCTATATGGTGTTTGAGACCATTGCCTCTACCGCTGGGCTACCGGGGCTTCCTTTGAAGCGAAGGCTAGCGTATACCCTCCGTGTCCTAAACATACCGGAGATAGGTAGGCTCTTGGGGCAGCACCTGCCCTGGAACGAGGAGTCCCGTGAGCGCCGCCGAGCCCGTTGACGAGCAGTCGCACGTACCGCCGCTGACCACCCGTGTGGTGATCGCCGAGGACGAGGCTCTTATCAGGCTCGACCTGAAAGAGATGCTCGAGGAGGAGGGCTACTCCGTCGTCGGTGAGGCGGGTGACGGCGAGACGGCCGTGAAGCTCGCCGAGGAGCTGCGGCCGGACCTGGTGATCCTGGACGTGAAGATGCCCGTGCTGGACGGGATCTCGGCCGCGGAGCGGATCGCCAAGGAGAAGATCGCGCCGGTGCTGATGCTGACCGCGTTCTCGCAGCGCGAGCTGGTGGAGCGGGCCCGGGACGCCGGCGCCATGGCGTACCTGGTCAAGCCGTTCAGCAAGAGCGACGTCGTCCCGGCGATCGAGATGGCCGTGTCGCGGTTCACGGAGCTGCGGGCGCTGGAGGCGGAGGTCGCGGACCTGAGCCTGCGGCTGGAGACACGGAAGCTGGTGGACCGGGCGAAGAGCGTCCTGCAGACGAAGTACGGGCTGACGGAGCCGGCCGCGTTCCGGTGGATCCAGAAGACGTCGATGGACCGTCGCATGACGATGCAGGCGGTGGCGCAGGCCGTGCTGGACGAGGTGGACGGCGCCGCCAAGTAGCGTCGGCCGCGGACCGGGTCAGGCCGCGTGGTCGGGCCAGTCGCGCTGTGGCAGGGGGATGTCCGCCGTGGGCATCCCTTTGTCGTTGGTGACGGCGAGGTGGTCGACGGCGGCGTCGCGGGGGATGTCGAACCACAGGTCGTAGGTGGCGCTGTCGTGGGCGCCGATGTCGATCGTGAGGGGCTGGCGCTTGATCTGCATGGCCTCCCAGTCCATGGTGCGCCGGCTGCCGTCGGTGAGGACGAGCCGGTGGAGGTCGTTGTCGAGGCGCGCGCTGACGGCGTCGTCGACCGTGACGGTGACGCGGATGCGGCAGAGGCGGCCTTCGGCGGAGTGTTCGGCGTGGGTGCCGACGATGACGGCGATGCCGCACCGCAGGGCGAGGGCGCGGAATTCGAGGTTCCCCGCGTGGACGGCCGGTGCGTCGAGGGGGATTTCGAGCTGACGGAGGGGTTGGCCGGTCCGGGGTGGGGAAG
>NZ_JARAVO010000432.1:0-2995 GCF_033792805.1 Streptomyces sp. PA03-1a | reverse complement strand
GAACTGGAACCAGGTCGCGTCGAGCGGGAGATGGGCCTCGAAGAAGGGCACGTCCCACATCAGGTCGATCAGCGGGACGCTGGCGAAGAGCGCGCCCTCGCCCTGGTACGGGTGGTCTTCTACCACACCTTCGGCTGGGCCTGGCTGACCCTGCTCCTCCCGTCCATCGGCATCATGTTCGCCCTGGCCGGGTCGCTGGCCGCGCACTCGCTGCAGCGTCCCGCGCTGTCCGTGGTGCGCGGCCGGCTGCGGCGGCTGCTGGTGCCCTTCTGGCTGTTCGCCGCCGCCGTGACCGTCCTGATGCTGCTCCACGGCTGGCGGCCGCACTCCTGGCACCGGATGCTGCTGTGGATCCTGCCGCTGGCCGACCCGCCCGGCACCGCCTGGGCCGAGCAGATCATCGCCCCGCTCTGGTACATCCGCACCTACCTGTGGCTCGTCCTGCTCTCCCCCTGGCTGCTCAAGGCCTTCCGGGCCGCGCCGCGCTCGTGCCTGGCCGCCTGCGGCGCCCTGGTCGTCCTCGCCCAGTACGACCGGCTGCCGCTCGCCGAGCCGGCCCTCACGCCGGTGGTCGACCTCGTCACCTTCGCCGCCTGCTGGCTGCTCGGGTTCGCGCACCGCGACGGCCTGCTGGACGCCCTGCAGGCCCGCACCGTGGTCGCCTCGGCCGCGTTCTGCCTCGCCGCGGGCGGCTGGTTCGCATACACCCACCCCACCGACGAGGGCATCGACCTCGGTGAGATCCCGCTGGCCCAGGCGCTGTGGTCGGCCGGTTTCGTCCTCCTGCTGCTGCGCTTCCGCCCGCGCCGGATGGGCCGCCTGCCCGTCGTCGACGGCGCCGTCGGACTGCTCAACGCCCGTGCCGTCACCTTCTACCTGTGGCACGAGGTCGCGCTCTTCGCCAGCGTCCCGCTGATCGACCTGATGTGGGACGTGCCCTTCTTCGAGGCCCATCTCCCGCTCGACGCGACCTGGTTCCAGTTCCTCGTCGTCTGGCCGCTCATCGGCGCCGCCGTCCTGCTGGTCGGCTGGACCGAGGACGTCGCCTCACGACGCCGGCCGCGCCTGTGGCCGACGGGCGGGCGCAAGCGCGGCCGGCGGGCCCGCGGCCGCGCCGCCGGGGCCCGCTGAGTCACCGCGGCGCCCGGTCCCGGCGGCCCACCAGCAGGACCCCGCCCGCGATACCGCCGAGCAGCCAGACGAGGAGCATCGGCATCGTCCGGCCGAGCACGAACAGGACCGGGAAGGCGACGAGCACCCCCGTGAGGACGGCCGCCGCCGCCCGCCGGACGGTGCCGCCCTCCGCCCATTCGAGGCGGAGCACGCCGGAGCGCCGCCAGAAGGTCCACAGCCCCACCCCTGCGCCGAGGATGGCGAACACGGCGAAGGGGAAGGGCAGCCGGGGCAGCCGTTCCGGCGCCGCCGGGTCCCGGACCAGCACGAGCAGACCGGTCACCAGGACCACCGGCCCGGCCAGGGCGAACACCCCGGCCACGCAGCGGACGAACCCGATGCCGACGGCCGGTGGCCGGCCCCCGCCAAAGGGCGCGGACCGCGAGGACATCGTGTGGAAGCGACGCGCCGCACCCCGGAAGTCCGTCACGAGGACCCACCCGAAGCCGGTCGCCCCGAGCCCCCAGACCACCGAGAACAACGCGCCGCCGCCTCCGCCGCCCGCCATGTGGGCTCCCCCCTGCCACGCCACTGCCGCAGCGAGGGTGGCAGGTCCGCGGGCCCGTGGGCATGGCCCGTTCCCGGCAGTGTGCGCGCGCGAACGGCGCCGCCTCACGGACCGCCGCGGAGCCGGCGGCCCCTGTCGACGACGCGCTGGACCGCGTCGGCCATGAACTCCTCGGCCGCGCGCACCTCGTGCGCCGCGCCGAGCAGGCCGGCGGTCCTGGCGAGCATTCGCTCGGTGTCCTCGTAGCCGCGGGAGCGCAGCCGCTCGAAGGTGGCGGGCGAGAAGTCCAGCAGTCCGCTGGGGGTGCCCAGGGTGCCCTCGGGGGTGAGCGGGCGGGACGGGCGGACGCGCAGCAGGGTCAGCCCGGGGTGCTCGATCTGCCGCACGGTCTCGCCCGGGGCGAGCTGGACGACGATGACGATGTCGCAGTGGTCGAGGTCGGCCAGGGCGCGGATGGGCGTGTTGTCCCGGCCGAGCATGCCGTCGCGGTAGTACTCCCCCGCGACCTGGCGCGGCGCGAACAGGAACGGAAGCGCGGCGCTGCCCAGCACGGCCTCCTTGATCTCCGCGTGCTCCAGGCCGTTGAGGTGGAGGATCCGCGAGCGGCTGCCGAGGAGTCCGGCCAGCCATTCGGCGGCCATCTGTCCGGCCCGCAGGTGCGGCAGCGGGTGCGGGGCCAGGACGGGGTACGCCGCGACCCGCATGGTGACGGCCGCCGGGCGCCGCAGCGCGGCCGCGTCGACGGCGCGGTCGGCGAGCCGCTCCAGGTCGCCGTGCGCGCCGAGGAGGCGGACGACCCGGGGCGCGAGGTTGCCGAACCTCTGCAGCAGGGACTCGGAGACGGCCCCGTCCGCGACGGCCCGGGTGCCGAACGGGGCGTCGCCCATGCGGGAGGTGAAGTCGCGCCACAGCTCCGCCAGGCGCGCCGCCCCCTCCCGCAGGCTCGGCGCACCGGCCAGCGCGACCCCGTTGAGGGCCCCGATGCTGGTCCCGGCGATGGCGGTGATCCGCGCGCCGTGGTGGGCCAGGCACTCGACCGCGCCCACCTGGTAGGCGCCTCTGGCGGCGCCTCCCGCCAGTACCAGCCCGAACCGGTGCGAGGCCGTCCCCTGTGCGGTCTCCCACCGGTCCGGGGCCGGTACCGCCCCCGTGCCCGGGCCCGCCGCCGCGCCGTACTCCGGCAGCGGCCCGGAACCGATGCCCGCGGCACGCCGCCGCAGGTCCCCGAAGCGGTCCGGCACGGGACTGCCCCCGTCGTGGGGCCCGATGCCCGGACCGGGTCCGGCGGGCCCCACGACGGGGGCAGTCCCGTGC
>NZ_JARAVO010000431.1:0-3002 GCF_033792805.1 Streptomyces sp. PA03-1a | reverse complement strand
GGGCTTGACGCAGGGCTGGTCTAGTCCATACCGTCATCGGCCATCAGCTGTTCATGTAGGTGAACATCGCTTCACTACATGAACAGCTGATGGCCGATGACGGTATGGACTAGACCAGCCCTGCGTCAAGCCCCCCGCACCAACGGTTCGTTGGGCGCCGCGATGACAGCGGGAGGGCTCGCGGGCGTGCCGGGGGGCGGGGTCGCCGCCGCCCGCCGTGCGGACGGCGGCGGCCCCGCCGGTCGTCGTCCGGCCGGGGTCAGGGGCCGGAGACGAGGTTGGCCACGTTGTTCGCGGAGTTGGACGGGCCTCCGCTGTTGTTGATGACGTGGCTGATCGTGCCCGTCCCGCCGAGGGAGACCGTCACCATGTCGTGGAAGCGGACCCCGGACACCGCGGGGACCTCGAAGGCCCGGTCGGCGACGACGGACGGGTTGACGTTGAAGTAGCAGTAACTGCCCAGGCCCCAGGCCTCGTGGCTGGTCACCGAGGGGCTGACCTTGTAGGCGTCGTAGCCGCGGGTGGAGCCGTTCATCCAGGCGGCCTGGTTGGGCGGGTCGTACGGCATCTCGTTCTGGAAGAAGTACGTGCGGCCGCCGTTGCCGTTCCAGATCACCTGGTGCTGCTGGTAGTGCTCGACGAACAGGCCGTACATCGTCACGTTCGTGCCGTTGACGATCAGGCCGTTGGCGGCGGTGTTGCTCGTCCAGCCCACCCCGCTGCCGTGGTCGGCGCGCCACAGCCACATGTGGTCGCCGATGACGTCCGAGCTGTTGACCACCAGGCTCTGGGTGGCCTTGCCGACGCCCGCGCCGCCGATGCGGAAGAAGACGTCGTGCAGCGAGGTCGGGTCGGCGGTGTGCCGCGCGGACGAGCCGGCCGGGCCGACCTGCATCAGCGTCTGCGAGTTGGTCGTGCCCGCGTCGATGAGCAGTCCGGCGATCTTGACCCCGTCGACGTCGGCGACGTTCACCGCGGTGATGCCGTTGTCCGGGATGACGGTGGCCAGGCCCAGGCCCAGGACGACGGTGTCGGCACGGTTGATGTTGAGCGTCTGGTTGAGGTGGTAGACGCCGGGCGTGAACAGCAGGTTCTTGCCCTGGGCGAGCGCGCCGTTGATGTCGGTGGCGGTGGCGCCGGGCTTGACGACGAAGAACTGGTCGATCGGCAGCGAACTGCCGGCCGGGCTGCCGCCCGCCCAGGTCGTGCCCTGGGTGTTGGTGCGCAGCGCCGGGACGAAGACCTTGTACGCGCCGGCGGAGTCCACGTACAGGAACGGCTTCTCACGCGTCACCGGCGACTGCGCGACCGTGGTGTACGGCGGGCTCGGGAAGGTGTTCGCGGGGGCGTTGACGTCACCGACGAAGACCATGTTCCAGTTGGAGCCCGTCCAGCTGCCCCACTGGCTGTTCCGCGACAGCCACTGCTGCTGGGAACCGGAACGCACCTGGCCGTCGATCTTGGAGTCGGCGATCAGGCCGCCGCTGGACCAGCCGCCGTCGTCCAGCTGCAGGTTGCCGCGGACGTGCATGCGCCGGTACGGGGCCGCCTGCGAGACCGCCCAGCGGTCGGTGCCGCCGGTCGGGTTGACGGAGAGGTTCTCCGCGGAGCGCCAGAAGTTCTGGGTGGCGTTGCCCTGGAACCAGTCGGCCTCGGCGTGGACCGCGCCGTTGATCGTCACGTCGTCCGGCGACAGGCCCAGGCCCGCGACCTGGGTGTAGAAGCCGACGTTGGCGTCGACGCTGTAGCTGCCGGGCTTGAAGAGCAGGGCGTAGCGCTGGGAGCCGAACTGGTTGGACTCCTGCTGGCCGAAGACCTGGCTGAGCCGGCTCTGGATGGCGGCCGAGGACATCGACGGGTCGAAGACCGAGACGTTGGGCCCGAGGTCGGGGGTGCCCGGCGGGTTCTGCGGGGTGTCGGTGGAGCCGAGGCTGAAGGACTGCGCGGCGGTGCCGTTGCAGGTGTACTGCTGGATGCGCGCGCTGTCGGCGGTGGAGGCGGCGGGCACGTCCAGGCACTTGCCGCTGTTGCGGTTCACGAAGTGGTACGTCCCGCCGGTCTCCTCGACCGGCAGCCACTGCTGGTTGGCCCCGCCCGAGTACGACCAGAGCTGGACCGGTGCGCCGTCCGCCGTGGAGACGTCGGTGACGTCCCAGGACTTGGCCGCGTCGTTGCGGTTGTTGACCCGGACGTAGCCGTCGCTCGTCGCCTGGAACTGCCACTGCTGCGCGGTGGTGCCGTTGCACGCGTACTGCTGGACCGCGGTGCCGTCGGCGGTGCCCGCGGCGGCGGCGTCGACGCACTTGCCGCTGTGCTTGGCGGCGACGGTCACCCAGCCGGTGGGGAGGGAGGCGGCCTGGGCCTGCGGGGCGGTCAGCACGACGGCCGACAGGCCCGAGGCGAACAGCGCGCCGAGCGCGAGCGGTGCGACGCGGCGCCGGACCCGGCCGCGTCCGGGGACGCCGCGGGACGGCGCTCCGAGGGTTCTCATGGAGGACTCCTGTGCCGCGCGGGGCGCGGCGCCGTGGGGGGGTGAGCGGGCATGCCGAAGCGGGCGACGGCATGACGTGGCATGACGGAGGTGGGGGGTGGCCGGGCGCACGCGCCCGGCCATGCGACAGCAGCTCAAAGGTCGGATCGACCTTTCTTCACGGCGTGAAGTTAGGCTTCCGCAGCGGACACGTCAAGAGGTCGCGCTACGGATTTCGAATGCCGCCGGATGCGCGGTGGTGCCTCAACTCGATGTCCGGACACGGCATTTGCGCAGTTGGCAGCCGATGCGACACGGTGCGGCGCGGTGCGGCCGGCAGGCGCCGCCACATCCCGGCCGGACAACACTTGAAGGCGCCCCTCCGGCCGGGCCACCCTTCGGGAACCGCCCCGCCGGACCCCCCGCCCGGACCTGCTGATCAACGACCGCCACCTGGGCGGACCGTACTGGTCTGTACCAAAGTCTTGACTGCACCCTTCCTTCACTCCTTAAATCACGAGTTGAACAAGGC
>NZ_JARAVO010000430.1:0-3028 GCF_033792805.1 Streptomyces sp. PA03-1a | reverse complement strand
CCTCGGGCGCCACCGGGACCCCGTGCCGGTCGAGCACACCCCGCACGGGGTCCCGGTGGCGCCCGAGGGCATCGAGCACGACGCCCACGAGAGCGGCGGCCGTGACTCCGTCTCCCTCGACTACTCAGCCGTCCGCACGGAGATGCAGGTCGCACCCGGCATGGCGGCGCCGGAACCGCTCCCGGCCGAGCAGGCCGTGCCGCCGCAGCCCGCCCCGTTCGTGATCGAGCACGCGGTGCCGGAGCAGGCCGTACCCGTGGCCGCGGAGCCCGTCGCGCAGCCCGGGCCCGCGGAGGAGGCCGTCCAGGTCCGGGCGGCCGAGCCGGTCCCGCAGCCCCATGTGCCCGCGCAGGTGCAGCTGCAGGAGGCCGCACCCGTACCGCCGCGGCGCCCGTTGCACATGGGCCCCCCGATCCCGGACCCGTCCAACGGCGGCGGCATCGTGCGCTCCCTGGCCGACCGCGGCCCGGCCACGCCGCCGCCCGCGCCGCAGCCGGTCCCGGCGCCCATGCCCCAGTCCGGGCCGCCCACCATCGGACCGGAGTACCTGGACATCCCCCGCGACGAGGCCCCCGCCGAGACCCAGGCGCCGGTGCCGGCCCCCGCGTCCGGCGAGACCTGGACGGCCCCGGTGCCGGAGGCCGTCGTGCCCGCGCCCGCGCCCGTGCCCGCACCGGAGCCCGAGCCGGTGGCCATCCTCGCGTCGCCGCTGGAAACCCCGGACGAGCCGCTGCCGTTCGGCATGGAGCCCGCCGCCGAGGTGCCCGTGGCACCGGTCGTACCGGAGGCGCCCGAGCCCGTCGCGGCGCCTGAAGCTGTCGCGGAGCCCGAGCCGGTCGCGGTCGTGCCGGAGCCGGTCGCCGTGGTGCCGGAGCCGGTCGCCGTCGTGCCGGAGCCGGAGCCCGAGCCGGTCGTCGAGGCCGAGGTGGAGCCCGAGCCCGAGCCCGAGCCCGTGCCCGTCGTGGAGCCGGAGGCGCCCGTCGCAGTCGAGCCGGTCGCCGAGCCCGCACCCGCCGCGGTCGTGCAGGAGGACACTCCGGTCACCGTCGCCGAGCCGCAGCATGAAGCGGACCTGGCACCCGAGGAGCCCCAGGCGTCCGAGGAGCCCGAGGCGCCGGTCCCCGGCGAGGAGGAGGACCCGGAGCTGCTGCTGCCCGCCGCCGAGGGCTACGACCCCACCGTGCGGGACGCCGTGCACCGCGTCATCCGCGAGCGCCGGGACATCCGCAACGGCTTCCGCAAGGACCCGATCCCGCACGAGGTGCTGATCCGCGTGCTGGAGGCGGCGCACACCGCGCCGAGCGTCGGCCACTCCCAGCCGTGGGACTTCGTCGTCATCCGCTCCGCCAAGACCCGGGAGCGCATGCACGAGCTCGCCATGCAGCAGCGCGAGGCGTACGCCAAGTCCCTCCCCAAGGGCCGCGCCAAGCAGTTCCGCGAGCTGAAGATCGAGGCGATCCTCGACACCCCGGTCAACATCGTCGTCACCGCCGACCCCACCCGCGGCGGCCGCCACACGCTGGGCCGATACACCCAGCCGCAGATGGCCCCGTACTCGTCGGCGCTCGCCGTGGAGAACCTCTGGCTCGCCGCGCGCGCCGAGGGCCTCGGCGTCGGCTGGGTCAGCTTCTTCGACGAGCGCGAGATGGTCCGCGAACTCGGGCTGCCCGAGCACCTCGAGGTCGTCGCGTACCTCTGCGTCGGCTACGTCGACGAGTTCCCCGAGGACCCCGAACTGGTGCGGTCCGGCTGGTCCAAGCGGCGCCCGCTGGCCTGGGTCGTCCACGAGGAGGAGTACGGCAACCGGGCCCTGCCCGGCGAGGAGCCGCACAACCTCCTGGAGGAGACCCTCCGTGGCATCCGCCCGCTCGACGCGAAGGCGCTCGGCGAGGCCTGGGAGCGGCAGAAGCGGATGACCAAGCCGGCCGGCGCACTCGGCATGCTGGAGATCATCTCCGCGCAGCTCAGCGGCCTGTCCCGGCAGTGCCCGCCGCCCATCCCGGAGCCCGCGGCCGTCGCGATCTTCGCCGGTGACCACGGGGTGCACGCCCAGGGCGTCACCGCCTGGCCCCAGGAGGTCACCGGCCAGATGGTCGCCAACTTCCTCGGCGGCGGGGCCGTGTGCAACGCCTTCGCCCACCAGGTGGGCGCCGAGGTGTGCGTGGTGGACGTCGGCGTCGCCTCCGACCTGCCCAGCACCCCCGGTCTGCTGCCCCGCAAGGTCCGTCCCGGCACCGCCGACATGACCGCCGGGCCCGCCATGTCGCGCGAGGAGGCACTGCGCGCGATCGAGGTCGGCATCGAGACCGCCCGCGACCTCGTCGCCGCGGGCAACAAGGCGCTGCTCACCGGGGAGATGGGGGTCGCCAACACCACCGTCTCCGCGGCCCTGATCTCCGTCTACACCGGGGTCGACCCGGCGGAGGTCACCGGACGCGGCACCGGCATCAACGACGAGATGCACGCCCGCAAGATCGACGTCGTGCGGCGCGCCCTCGAACTCCACCGGCCCGACCCGTCCGACCCGATCGAGGTCCTCGCGGCGATCGGCGGCCTCGAGCACGCGGCCATGGTGGGCCTGCTGCTCGGCGCCGCGTCCCTGCGGACCCCGGTCATCCTCGACGGCGTCAGCGCGGGCGCGGCCGCCCTGGTGGCCCGCGCCATCGCCCCCGAGGTCCTCGCGGCCTGCATCGCCGGCCACCGCAGCGCGGAGCCCGGCCACCGCGCGGCGCTGACCAAGCTGGGCCTGCGCCCGCTCGTCGAACTCGACCTGCGCCTCGGCGAGGGCACCGGCGCGCTGCTGGCGCTGCCGCTGGTGCAGAGTGCTGCGCGGGCGATGCACGAGGTGGCGACGTTCGACTCTGCGGGGGTCACCGAGAAGTCCTGACGCGGGCGGTCGTGGTGGGCGGGTTCGCTCGTGGCCCGGTTGTTGTGTGCGGGTGCGTTGCGCCTGCGGCGGGCGGTTTCCCCGCCGCCCTCCCGCCCGATTGCCCGGCGCGGTCAGTGCGGGCCTGCGCTCTGTTGGGGT
>NZ_JARAVO010000042.1:0-47990 GCF_033792805.1 Streptomyces sp. PA03-1a | reverse complement strand
GTCCACAAGAACATCCAGGTCCTGGAGAAGGACATCCGCACCTGGATCCAGACCTGGAACGACGACCCCAAGCCCTTCGTCTGGACGAAAACCGCAGACGAAATCTTCGAACGCCTCGCCGGATATCTGAACCGAATCAACGACTCAGGACACTAGCCGCACAACGCCTCCGTAGCGGCTCAGGCATCCCCTGGTCGCTACGGATGTTTCCCATATCATCCCTGCCCGGATCGCCTCAGTCGGCTCCGAGGTCATGGTGAAACCGGACGGGCTCTGCAAGCGCCGCGTGCGCTCCCTCGAAATCTGCCAGCCTCGCCGCGACTGTTTGGATGGCAAGCCGTTCAGGCAGTGCGGCTGAGAACTTCAAACCGCGCACGGCACGTCGGTCCACGTCAGGCAGCACGAGGCGCTCGTCGGCTCCGTTGAGAGCGGCGCGCCACATCGCAGGGGAGAGATCCTCTCGTAGACGCAACCAGCAGTCGGTCGCTCTTTGGACAGGGTCGGCGATCGAGGAGAGTGTGCCTGCAAGAGTGGCGTTCGCCCGGTAGCCGGCCCACGTCCACCAGCGAACGTCGTCACCGACCCTCGTAATGAGTGTCCCGTTCGCCTGCACGCTGCCCGGACCTTCGTTCTCACGTATCTCGGCAAGACATGCCTCGGCGCGCCTGGTCAGAGTGACCGGTGGTGTGGCGCCGAGCAGGATCTCCCGCATGGCCCGTGTCAGGGCGTATGACAGTCCAGCGACACCGCCGTTCATCCACTTGGCGACACCGCCTCCGTCGACGGGCTCGACGAAGACCCGCTTGCGCCCCCAGTCGACAAACGTGACCTGCCAGCTGCGTCCCCCCAACAGCAGCCGCCTCGGCCCAGGCCGCTCCTCCGTCAGTACGGAGGGGTCGGTCTGGCCGATCTCCACCCTCCCGGACAGAACCGTGAACTGCGGTGGCGCGGTGAACGAAGCGGTCAGTTCGATGAAGTTCCTCTTCCCGAACCGGCGTTCCGCCTCGGGGCCGACGAACAGCAGCCCGCTGTCCTCATCCAGGAAACCCTCGTCGACGAGGTACCTGAGGATCGGGACGGCAGAGCGGTCAAAGGGGGCAAGGCCGTTCCACTGCGAGGGCCAGAGTTGATCGCCGAGCTTGTGCTGCTGCAGCGTGGCGGCGAGAAGCTGTTGCGCGACGAGATGCCGCGGTTCGGGCGGCGCGGTCACAGGCTCTACCCAGCCGCGTCCCCACAGCAGGAGCAGCCCGGCGGCCTGCAGGAGGGAATCCTTGCGGGTGGCGAGGAACAGGCAGTTCCGTGTGGTGCCGTCCCGGCGGCCGGTGCGTCCGATGCGCTGCAGGAACGAAGCGACGGTGGCCGGGGAGTCGATCTGGATGACCCGATCCAAGTCGCCGACGTCGATTCCGAGTTCGAGTGTCGAGGTGGAGACGATGACGCAGTCTCGCGCCTCTGCGAACGCCTGCTCCGAGCGGGCCCGCTCGTCGGCGGACAGCGATGCGTGGGAGAGGAAGACGGTTACTTCTCGCGCCCGGAGTTCGGCGCCGAGCAGTTCGACCTGTCGTCGCGAGTCGCAGAAGACGAGGCGCTTCTCACCTCGGTGCAGCGCAGCAATCAGCTTGGCCGCATTCTCCAGAGACCCGACGAAGTCCAGTTCGACTTCACCCGCAGGACGCGTCACGACATCGGCGGGAGCGCGTCTCGCGGTGCTCGGTGCTTGCTTACCCGGAAGTACGACCCCAGGGGCGATGACCCTGCTGGGCCGCTTCCCGTTCCCCGACCCCTGCAGCCAGCTCAGAAGGTGCTGCGGATTGCCCACGGTGGCCGAGAGCCCGATCCTCTGGATGGGCCGTCCCGTGACCCTCTCCAGCCTTTCGAGCACGGCGAGCAGGTGCCAGCCGCGGTCGTCGCCGGCGAACGCGTGCACCTCGTCGACGACAACGGCCCGGACGTTGCCGAGCAGGTGTGCGTGATCGGTCTTGACGCCGATGAGCATCGCCTCAAGCGACTCCGGCGTGGTGAGCAGGAAGTCCGGCGGATCGGTGCGGATGCGCTGCCGCTGGGATTCCTTGGTGTCGCCGTGCCAGAGCGCGGCTCGCCTGCCGAGCCACTGCGCGTAGGAGTCAACCCGGGTGACCAGATTGTTGAGCAGCGCCTTGAGCGGGCAGAGGTACAGCACGGAAGTGCCGGACCACTTTTGGCCGACCATGGCCGAGAGTATCGGGAAGCAGGCCGCCTCGGTCTTGCCGCCCGCCGTCGGAGCCAGGAGGACGGCGTCCTCTCCGTCCATGAGGGGCGCGATCGCCTCCCGCTGGAGGGGGCGCAGATCCGGCCAGCCGAGCGAGTTCACGATGTGATGCAGGACGACTGGGTCGAGCCGGTCGAGCACGTCTCCGTCACTGCTCTCCGGCGTGGTCACAGCTCCAGCTCGATGTCGTCTGCGGAGGCGGTGACCGCAGTGGCCAGGTTGCGCTCGACCTCGGTGAGTTCGCTGTTGACGACGGTCAGCTTGTAGTGCTGTCGCGGGTCGAAGTCGTCGAACTGGTCGACTCGGTCGAGCACGTCTCCCACCAGCTTCTTCAGGAAGAGCCGGGGAGCTACTCCCACTTTGCCGCCGAGCGCTCCGCCGACGGCACGTGCCAGATCGGCGACGTACTGGTCGTCCACGACGTTCCCGATCCGTCCGGGAGTCTCCGCCCCCGCTGTGAAAAGGTCGCGGATGGTGATACCCAGTCCCACCAGGGAGTCCTGGGTGAAGCCCGGGAGCCTGACCTGGACAGCACGGGGGTTGTCGAAGCGCGGGTCCGTGGTGAAGTCGGTGGCGAGCCTCTGGGCCAAGGGTGCGAGCCGCTGCACGCCCTGCTGGCCGTCGTAGAAGGCGGGCGTACCGGTGATCACCAGGTACAGGCCGGGGAAGCGTCCGGAGTGCACCTCGTCGATGAGCTGGCGCAGCGCGTTGAGTGCCTTGTCCCGCGCGTCGGAACGGACTCGCTGCAGCGTCTCCACTTCGTCTAGGACGACGAAGAGTCCCGCGTGCCCGGAGTCGCGCAGCACGGTGAGCAGTCCCTGGAGGAAGCCGAGCGCGCCGAAATGGTCGAGGTCACCGCGTACGCCGGCGGCCCGACGGGCTGCGGCCGCGACATGCGGCTGGCCGCCGAGCCACGCGAGGACGGCGTTGGCGGTTGCCTCGTCGCCCTCGGCCAGAGCAGCACGGTAGCCGCGCAACGCGGCAGCGAACGACGGAGCGTGGCGTGACACCTCAGCCAGGCGTGCCAGGAGCAGCTTCTCGACCTCGCCCGGCAGCTCCTCTTCAGTGGCGCCGGCGGCGAGGGCGTCCTCCTCGAGGGCGTAGAACCAGGCGTCGACGACCGGCCTCAGTGCGCTGGGCGGGAAGCTGGACGTGGTGAGTCGCTCGGTGAGCCTGCGGTAGACGGTTTCCAGCTTGTGGAGAGGTGTCTCGTTCTCCGAGATCTGGATCTCTGCGACGGCGAAGTTCCGGCGTTTGGCCCGCTCCCCCAGCCATCGGGTGAAGAACGTCTTCCCCGATCCGTATTCGCCCCGCACTGCCTTGAACACGGATCCGCCGGTCGCCACCGTGTCCAGCTCGGCATCGATGGCTGCCTCGAAGCGGTCGAGGCCGGTCGCGAGGAGGCCGAGCCCGCTCTCGGGTACGGCTCCGCGCCGCAGCGCATCGATCACCGCGCGGCGACGAGCGGCGCTGACCTGGGTGGAACGCGTGGATCCGGTGGTACTCACAGACGTCAGTGTCCCATCACCGCCTCGGTGGCATGCACCTTCAGCCCGAAGGCCGCCCCGCTGCAACCGCCCTGGCAATTGCGACGGGCATGGGTGAATCGCTTGACGGTGGCCTGTTCCGATTGGTGGAATCACTCTCCGTACAGCGGTGATCGCAAGACAGTGGGGGGCCTGCTCATGGCTGCGCTGGACAACGTCAAGCTCAAGGAACTGCTGGCGGACGTGGAATCGGGCACCTTGCAGCTACCCGACTTCCAGCGTGAGTGGAAGTGGGACGACGACCGGATCCGGGCCATCATCGCGACGGTGACGCTGGACTATCCGCTCGGCGTGGTGATGACGCTGCAGACCGGTGGCAACTCCCCGTTCCGGGCCCGTAGCCTCACCGGCGTCCGACTGGCCGACAGCAGCGAACCTGATCTGCTGTTGCTGGACGGTCAGCAGCGGCTGACGTCGCTGTTCCAGGCTTTGTGCCTTGACCGGCCCGTCGAGACTGCGGACGCCCGCGGCAAGTCCATCGAGCGCTGGTATTACGTGAACATCGCGAAAGCGATCGGCCCAGCCGCCGAGCGGGACGAGTCCATCGTCTCCGTGCCGCCCGACAAGGTTCTGCGCACGGACTTCAACCGCACAGTGGTTCTCGACCTGCGGACCGTCGAGGACGAATGCGCGGCCGGCCTGTTCCCCCTGCACTTCGTCTTCGACACCCAGCGGGTCAACGCATGGAAGAAGGCCTACATCAAGGCCGACGAGGAGCGGAACTGGGACCTGTGGGGGCAGTTCGACGAGATGGTCCTGCAGCAGATCCGCACGTTCCAGGTGCCCATGATCCGCCTTGCCGCCACCACCTCCATGGACGCCGTGTGCGCGGTCTTCGAACGGGTGAACACCGGTGGTGTGCCTCTCAATGTCTTCGAGCTGCTGACCGCCACATATGCGGGAGACCGCGATCACGTCGCCACGACCGGTGACTACTACCGGCTGCCCGAGGTGTGGCAGGAGATCAAGCATAATCTGGTGGGCAAGTACCCCGTGTTCGGGCGCTTGGAGCTGGGGCTCGAGCACGGGCTGAGCAGCAGCGACTTCCTGCAGGCGGTCGCGCTGGCGAGGACCTGGGAGCGCAAGCAGGCGGGTCTCGGCGCCGCGGTCTCCTGCAAGCGGCGGGATCTGCTGGAGCTGCCGCTGGCCGATTTCGACCGGCTGGCGCCCAAGGTGTCCGACGCCTTCGCCTGGGTCGGGGACTTCCTCCAGCAGCAGTGCATCGTGGGCTCGGCCGACCTGCCGTACCGCACCCAGCTGGTGCCGCTGGCCGCAGTTCGTGCCATCGCCGGTGATGCCACGGACGGCCCCGCCGCCGCGGAGATGATCGCCCAGTGGTATTGGTGCGGTGTCCTCGGCGAGATGTACGGAGGCTCCACGGAGACCCGGTTCACCCGCGACGTGGAGCAGCTCATCGCCTGGATCCGCGGGGGCCGCATCCCACCGGACACCGTCGCGGACGCCTTCTTCATCGCCGACCGCCTGGACAACCTCACGACACGCAACAGCGCGGCCTACAAGGGGATCTACGCCCTCCTGATCAAGCAGGGTGCGGTGGACTGGCATTACACGCAGGCTCCGCTGAGCCCTGGCCGGCTGGACGAGTACGCCGTGGACATCCGGCAGATCTTCCCCAAGGGCTCTGTGCCCAGCGACAGCGGCAGGACCTATCCGACGAACTCCATCGTCAACAAGACCCCGCTGTCCTACCGCGCTGCCCAGAACATGGCGGGCTCCCCCGACTCGTACCTCTCAGCCCTGGCCGCGGCCTCCGACATGCGGCCCGAGTGGTTCGACGACGTGATCGCCACCCACCTCATCGACCCGGAGGCGCTGCGCAGCAACGACTACGAGCGCTTCTACCTCGACCGGTCGAGGCAACTGCAGGACCTCGTGCACTCCGCCATGGGCAAGCGGACCATGCACCGCGACGCGATGGGTGACGACCGCCGATGACCACCAGGCCGACCGAGCAGCAGCTGCTGGCTCTGAAGGGCACCACCGTGCCGGTGCAGCGGATCCTCGACCTTTTCGGGGTGCGGGTGCGCAATCACCGGACGGTGCACGAGATCTCCCAGGCTCTCGCCGACGCGGGGTTGGCCACACTTCCCGACTTCGGGGTCTGCGGCTCCCGCGAGGAGGTGGATGTCGTCGCGCTGGCATCCGTCGCGACGATGTCCGAGGGCGGCGCGGACGGGGAAACGGAGGAGGAGGCTCTGCCTTCCCACGCTCTGCCCCAGCGCATCCTCCTCGGGGACCTGCCGTCCGCCCGCAGGGGCGTGAGGTGCGTGGGCCCGGGACACACTCTGGCGCAGACCACGTATCTGATGCGGACCCGGGGCCTGGCGCAGGTGCCGGTCACGACGGGCATGGCGGCCATCCACGGTGTCGTCACATGGCGCTCGGTGGCCAAGATGTACGAGCTGGGCAAGGACCACACGCTCGACAATGCCATGGAGAAGGACTCCGTTCCGGTCGCCGACGCCCGTCAGGAGCTGTTCGTCTCGCTGCCGACAGTCAAGGAGCACGGCTACGTGCTGGTCCGGGGTGATGACGGATGCCTGTCCGGAATCGTGACGACGGCCGACGTGACGGACCGTTTTGAAGGCGCGGCACGCCCGTTCTTCATCGTCGGGGAGATCGAGTCCCTGCTGCGCCGGTGCTTGGGGGCGGCGCTTGACCGGGAGGCCGTCCGAGCGGTCCAGACGAACAAGAAGCCGGAGCACCGGTCGGGTCTCGTGTCGGATCTGATGTTCGGCGACTACCTGAAGCTGCTGGACGGCGATCAGGCGAAGCAGGCGATGGCCGCCCAGGCCGATCAGAACTGGGCGGCGCTCAACTGGAAGGCTATGGACCGCACCCAGTTCGTGGGACACCTGAAGCGGGTGAAGGACATCCGCAACCGGATCGCCCACTTCGACGAGAAGCCGCTCCCGGAGCAGCAGGTGCGCGAGCTGACGACCTTCGCGAAGCTGCTCCGGGACTTCGTCTCGTGACGTCCGGCCCCGATTGCGCTACTTCAGTTCGAACTGGTCGCGCAGCAGGCTGGTGCTGAGCCGCAGTGTCCGCCCGTCGGGCAGCGTCTCGAGGACCTGTACGCCGTCGAAGTTGAGGAGCTGGCGCAGTACGGCGGCGAAGCCGTCGCCGCGCGCCGGTGGCATTCCGACGCGCTGTGCGAGCGCGGTCACGGGAAGCGTGCCGCCTGCGTCGAGCAGCGCGGCGAGGGCCTTCTCCACCTGTTCCGGCTTCGGCTTGCGTGCCAGCAGACCGATCTGGGCCTGGTAGGCGTCGGAGGCGAGCAGAGAGGCGATGAGGGTTTCGTCGGGTGACACCAGCATGGGGGTGAGGAGGGCGTCGCCGCCGGTCGTCAGGGCCACGTCGAAGAGGGAGTTGTGGGCCTTGGCGAGTTCGGCCTCCCTCTTCTTCGGCTTGGCGGCGGCCTTCTTCGCGGCAGGCACCGTGATCGCCGGGCGGTCGGCGCGCGCGGGCCGCGTCTGCGGGGACCACCACGCCGGCCGTTGGTCGCCCAGCTCACGCCACCCCTGAGGGGCTTCCGCACCGAACGGCAGGAACGCCAAAACGGGGATGGTGAACTCCGCCAGGGAGGCACCCCCGTGGTAGCCGGCCTTGAGTGCGGTGTAGCGGGAGTCGGCGTCCCACAGTGCGACGATCGACGCTCCGGGTTCGGGCCAGACGACCCGGGGACCGGACAGCGCGATCTCCTGGTCCGCGAGCGGGCCGCCGGGTAGGCGGTGACGAGCGGAGGCCGGGTCGGCGGCATCGGCCTTGGCTCCGTGGCGGTCGACGACGTGCCCGTGGTCACTGGTGAGGATGACCATCATGCCCTCAGTTGCGGCGACGCGAAGCAGTTCACGGAGTGCGGCGACGTCGTCGACGCGCCACGCGCCGTCGCCGAGCTTCTGCTCCTTGGCGAGCCGGTCGTCAATGGTGTTGAGGACGACGGCGACATGGGTCTTTCCGTCGGCAAGCGCGCCGGCGAGTGCCGGGCCGAACGCGTCGCCTGCGGTCTCGGTGCGCAGGTCGTCCTTGTGGAACACCGCGGCCGGGGCACCGCCCCACAGCTTGTGTCCGGAGAACAGCCGCGTCTCGTCGGTCTGCGTGCCCTTCATCAGGGTGCCCGCGAACAGCGACGTGCGGGACACGGCCGTCACGGTGGGCAGGGCGGCCGCCATCGCGCGACGCTGCGGCGCGTCGTGCGGCAGCGGATCGAACTCCGCCCAGGACTGCCTCAGTTCCTCGGCGAGTTCACCGGCGATCGAGGCGCTCATCCCGTCGACGACGAGCAACAGCACACGCCGCCCGGCGGCGTTCTTCACCACCGGCTTCACGACCTGGTCGAGGAATGTCTCCACGGTCAGCATCGTGCCGGGCTGTGTGCCGGCTTCAGTCCAGACCACGAGGGTCCGGGCGAAGGCGCGGTCGATCTCCCGGCGCTGTTCACGGACCCGCGTGCCGAGGGTGTCGTAGGCAGCCTTCAGTACGGGATCGGAGTCGCCGCCTGCCTCGATATGCTCCAGCGCGAGGTCGACCCAGCCGGTCTCCTCGATGTGGCGTTTTATGGCCGCGCCGACGCTCGGCGACTCCACGGCCGGGTCGGAGGCCAGCCACTGGCTGAGCCGCTGCCCCATACGGGCACGCTCGATGCGGGCGCGGGCGTCCGGGGTGGAAGCGAGCTGGTGATCCGCCAGCACGCTGATCGCGTCGGCCGCGGCCTGGGGCTCGCCTGCCGCGAGAGCACGGCCCACGGCGGTGAACCGACCCTCAAGGCCGGCCGCCATCACGGGGCTTGCGGCGACGGCCGCCTCGGCTCCCAACTGCCGGGCCAGCGCGGCTGCCCTGTCGAGGATCGTGCCCGTGATCCGCCGGGCCTCGCGGACGCCGTCCGGTTCGCCGCCACCGCTGCTGCCGCCGGTCGCGAGCAGCGACGACACGTACTCCTCGGTGGTCCGGCCGAAGACGGACACCAGGGCGTCGAGCTGTTCCCCGGTGGCCGGCGGCTGCTCACCGAACCAGCGCTCGGCCCGGCCGCGGGCCCGGTAGGTCTCCGCGTCCGGTACGGCGTGCTGCCACAGTGCCGCGCACACGAGGCCGAACGCCACCGCGTCCGACCCGTGCTCGGCGCCAACAAGCGTGAGCAGGGCGCGTCCGGCCAGGCCGGCCTGGTCGTCCTCGGCGAGGAACGCGGTGAGTCCGGTGCGCTCGGGGCCGCGCAGCTCCAGAAGGCGTTCGGGGCCGCCGCCGCTGAGCGACCAGTGCAGCAGGGTGTGGGCGTCGAGCCGGTCGTCGGCGGGACGGCGTACCCGGCTCTCGGTGTCGTAGCGGCCGAGGCGCAGGCGGCGGAGCGCAAGGGCGGTGAGTGCCCGCTGCCGGGTGAGCCAGCCGCCCGCCACGGGCGGCCAGCCGCCGGGCGGAGTGGCGTCGAGCAGCGCTTCCGCCGCCCAGTTGGCGTCCTTGAGCCGGGGGTCGATGTGCTCGGCGCCGAAGGCCTCGCGCACCACGTCCCAGCTGTCGACGGCCTCTATCCGCTGCTTGTGGACGCGGGCGAGGATCGCCGGGTCGAGTTCGTTCTGTTCCCGGTCGGTGAGGACGACCAGGACGGCGGGGCCCTGGGTCCTGTCCGCGAGGTGGTCGAGTACGAGCTCGTGGACGGCCAGCGGGGAGTGCGCGGCGGCGATGCGGGCGCTGCCCCCCTCGCCCCAGACGGGCTCGGCGGGCCCGTCCCACTGGGGCGCGGACCGCAGCAGGACGGCCCTGCGCTTGCCCCCACCTCCTTCCGTGAGGGAGGCGGCGAGCGACGACTGGGCGGACAGGTACTGGGTGACGGTCGCGGTGTTCAGCCGGACCAGCCCCGCTGCGTCGGCGGTCGTGGTGGTCATCGGTCGACGACCCGCCAGGTGATCTCGACGGTGGCACCCGGCTCACGGGAGAGCAGATCGGCCAGTTCCGCCTGGAGCGCGGCCGCGGCCTGCGTCACCGGCGCCTTGCGTGCGCCCGATCGCTTGACGGGGCCGGAAGGCGTGGCTCTGTCGGTCGGCTGCGGGTTCTCGGACACGGGCGGGTGGCTGGTGTCCGTATTCAGGGAGATGTCGCCCGCGACCGGCGGCGGAGTGGGCACCGGTGGCGGGGTGGCCACCGCCCGGTTGCGCTTCACCAGTGCCAGGATCTCTCGCTGGGTACGGGCGAGGGCGTCGCGCAGGTCGCCGGTTCGCTGGTCGCCACGTGCCACGTTGCGCAGGGAGTCGAGCAGGGCGACTCCCTCGGGGCCCTCGCCGGAGGCGAGCTCGAGGGTGTGCCAGGACGCCGCGGAGAGGGCTTCCGCCACGGCGCGGGCCTGCTTGATGGACGTCCCGTAGCGGTCGGCGCTGACCGCGCCCAGATCGAAGGAGGCGAGCGTCTCCACCGTCTTCTTCGCGCCTGCCGCGCCCTGACCGGAGGTGGAGCCGAGGGCCTTGAGGAGTTCCAGCGAGCGCCGCGCGAGCGCGAGCCGGCCGGCGTCGTCGGTCTCGTCGAGGGCGAGGAAGCCGGAGTGCTCCTCCAACTGCCGTACGAGGTCGGCCGCCGGCTCCTGGAAAGTACGGGCCGACTCGGTGATCTGGCGTGCGAACTGGTTGACCATGCGTCCGCGGCGCAGCGTCGGCGGCTTCTGTCCGAAGATCGTCTCGAACCGCTGCCGCGCCGTGTCCCAGTCGCCTTCGGTGGGCAGGGGCTGGCTGCGCAGCGCGTCGTGGTCCTTGATCTGCGTCGGCTCGGGGGCGGGGTCGAGGACGGTGCCGCCGCGCACCCATACCCGGTCGTCCATCTCGGCGAAGGAGGCGACGACGAGCTTGGCGAGGAAGTCGGGCAGTCCGCGCGGGGACGGCCTGTCGGTCCAGTCGGTGAGGGTGATCAGGCTGAGGTCGCCGGTCATACCCTGGCTGCTGGCGAGCTGGCGGAAGTGGTCGGCCCAGAAGCGGGACAGCTCGAAGTACGCCTCCTTCTGCTGCCCGAGCCGGAGCGGTCCTGCGATCCGCTGCATCAGCTTGCGGTCGGCGGCCGGCACCTCGATCCGCCCGTCGCGGGCCTCGGCCGCGGCCCGTACATGGGTGAACACCTTGCGGGCGTCGGCGGGCTTGACGGCGGTGTCGGTGCCGTCCGGGTCGAGGTTGGGGTGCTCCGGGTACTGGTGGGCGAGCAGCTTGCCGGCCACGTGGCGACTGCTGTCGTGGAGCGACTGGCCGAAGGACAGGGTGAGTTCGTCGACGTCGGGCAGCGCCACCAGGTGGTCGTCGAAGCCCGCCACGACGTCCGCGGCCTGCTTCTGCGCGAGCCCGTACGCCTGCTTGAAGGCGCCCTTGACCTGCTTGAGCAGCGCCTCCCGCTGGGTCTCCAGAAGTCCCTTGGCGCGGCTGCGGTTGTCGGCGTTGAGGTGGCCCGCGTACTGGGTGTCGAAGCGGTGCTCGTCGGCGAGGGCCTTGTCGATGACGACGAGGCGCCGGAAGTCGGCGAAGCGCTGCGCGGACAGGTGTGCGGGCAGCCAGGCGACGGTACGGGACCGCTCGCCCTGCTGGCGCTCGCGCAGTCGCCGCATCCGCTCAACGTCCTCGACGGGTCCCTTCTCGCCCTCATCGAAGGGCAGGTCGACGGCGATCCGCCAGCGGCCCTCCTCCTGCGGCATCAGGTCGTGGTCGGGCAGCTCGTCCTCGTCGGAGAGGTTTCCGAAGACGATCTCGGCGGCGCGGGTGGTGCCGCGCCACACGAAGGCCAGCTCGTCGCTGAACTGGCCGTGGTCGACGCCGATTTCCTCCGACAGCAGCCGCTTGGCGAGGGCCAGGCGGTTGGCGGGGTTGTCGTTGACCTGTGCGTTGGCGATGACGGAGTCCACGTCGACGCCGGAGAGCTCCAGCCGTACGCCAGGGTTGGCGTCGGTGCCGGTCTCCTTGATCTCTGGGAACCGTGCAGCCCACTCCGCGACCTTGTTCTTGATGATGCCGACCTCGCTGCCCGGGATCGGCGCCATGACGGAGCCGTGATTCAGCGCGCCAAGCCGGCGGATGGTCAACTCCGCCAGGGCGGGGACGCTGGGGGCGAGCGCGGAGAGCAGGAGCGTGCAGACGAGCCGGTTGTCACCGACGAACATGCGGCAGCGGTTGGCCAACTGGGGATCGGGGAGGCTGTCGGGCCGGTGGAGGAACTGCTCGACGTCGTCCTCGGTCACGTCGTAGGTGGTGAGCAGGTACGGCCGCAGCTTGGTCTTGTAGAGCTTGTCGGCGGCCTCGAAGACGACCTTCAGGCTGTCGGTGAAGGGCTTGTCGCCGCCCTCCGCGATGACCGGGTAGAGGTCGCCGACCGGTACGAGCTGCCCGAGCCGCAGGTCGTCGCGGTGGTCGGCGAGGAGCTGGCCCATCAGCTTCAGGCCGGTACGGGAGCGCTGCAGCGCGGACGAGATGTGGACGAGGGTGTCCATGAACGCCGGCGAGAAGGGGTACGTCAGCCGGAACGACTCGGCGTCCGCCCCGGTCGTCGCCTTGTCGGAACCGAGCAGGGTGTCCCACACCTGGGTGCCGACCTTCTTCGTCCGCTCGAATGCCTCGTCGACAAGGTGCGCAGCTTCCGGCTTCGGCTTGAGAAGGCGGGCGTGGGCGATCTGCGGGAGGTTGCGGTCCTCGAGCGTGATCTTGTCGAAGCGGCCGGAGGCCAGGTTGAGGGTGTCCTGGATGGACGACTCAGCCGCGCCGGACACCTCCTCGCCGACGAGTTCCCGCAGGTCGCGCTGGCGGGCGATGAACGACACCACGGGAATGGCCCGGCGTGCGTCGCCGCCCTCCACGAAGTTCGTGATCTTGCTGGCTTCGCGGGCGACGAACTTCTGGTCGTGGATGAGCGTGGCGAGCCACAGGATCAGCTCGTCCATGAAGAGGATCAAGCCGTCATAGCCGAGCGATTTCGCGTGCGCGGCGATGACGGACAGGCCGGCGTCGAGGGAGATGAAGCCGTGCTCGTCCTCGGCGGCGTTCTGCGCGAAGCCGGGCAGCAGATTGGTGCTGGCGTCGCTGACGAGCTTGGCGCGCAGCTCGGCGGGGGTGGTCGGGTGGACGAGGTTGAGCTTGTCTTGGGCCTCGTGGTCCTCCTCGGCGGCGAGCGCGGTGTCGAGGAGGGCCGGGGTCCATGCGAAGCCCTCACCCCACTCGTCCTCCTCGTCGCCGCCCGTGGTGCCGAGGCCCCGGATGACGCCCTCGTCGCCGATGTTGGCGCGCATGGCGCGGATGTCGGCGAAGAGCGAGTCCGTCCGGTACACCTGCGGCGTCGATGCGTCCGGGCGCACCTTCTTGATGTGGTTGACGTACCCGCCCAGCACGCGCTGCTCCAGGGCCTTCGCCCCGAGCATGTGGTAAGGCACGAGCAGGAACTTCTTCCCGTCCGTGGTCAGCCACTCGTGCTTGGTCAGAACGGGGTCGAACTCCTTGCGGGCGCGGGCGGCCGGGTTGCCGCTGAGGAGCGCATACAGCACGGCCATGAAGTGCGACTTACCGGAACCGAACGACCCGTGGAGGTAGGCCGCCTTGGACGCGTGCCCGTCGAGCGCGGACTTGATCAGACCGAGGGCCTCATCGAAGTTCTCCAGCAGCCGCTCCGTGACCACATAGTCCTTGAGCGCGTGCTCGGCCCCCTCCGGGGTCGTCGCCTCTGCGAGGGACAACACGAAGTCAGAGGTGGAGATGGACTCCTTGATGTTGATGACATCGCGGAGAAGGGGCGGCTGCTGGGCCATCGTCGGTCTCGCTCTCCTTGCGGCTGGAAGTAGGTGGGTCAGGGCTACTGCTTGGTGGCGGCCCGGCGACCGCGGGTGGCGGCGGCCGGACGCCAGGCCCGCAGGTCGTCGTCAGTGACGCCGTGCTCGCCCTGCTTCGTCTGGCGGTAGCCGGCGAAGAAGTCCGCGGGGGAACCGCTGTAGCTCATGTCGAACTCACCGTGCCACTGGTTCAGCCACGGCTGGAGTTCGAGCAGCCCCGCCAGGAACGGCGTGATCTCCTCGGTCGTCAGCGACTGGTTCGTGAAGTACGTGGCCAGCGCCTGCGCCTGCTCCCGGTGATCCCACCCGGCCCAGCCGTACAGCTCGGGGGTGGCGGTGTTGGCCTGTGCGTAGGAGATGAAGCGCTCCTTGGGCACGTCGAGTTTGCCGCGCGCCTTCCAGTACGAGGCGCGCAGGAAATCCGCCGAGGTGTACTTCGGCGGCACGGGGATGGAGTCGCGGATCTTGCGCTTCGCGGGCTCGTCGGGAGCCGCATCCTCCTGACGCTGAAGGTCCCAGACGTGCTCCCAGTCGGCGCGCTTCTTGAGCCCGGAGGGCTTGTAGCGCAGGGCCGAGACGAACGGGACGTGCTCATCGGTGAGCAGTTCCGCGACGACCTTGGGGAGGTCCTTGCGGGGCGCGTAGAGCTTGGCGACGGAGACGAAGTCCTCGTCGCGCGAGAGCGCGTCTGTGAGCCGGGAGAGAGTGACGAGGGTAGGCAGGCCGTTCTCGTCATACCAGTGGTCCCGGTGCTCGATCCGGTCAAGCAGCCAGGATCGGAGGGCCTTCTCCTGGAGGGCGTCCCAGCCTTCGCCCTCCCAACGCCGCTTGAATTCTGGACGCTCGATCATCCCAATTGCGCGGCTCTTCTCGATGGCTTCAATGCGCCGCTCCACCGCTGCCCTGTATGTGGAAGGCCATTGTTCTGGCAAGTCGGTCACGGCTTTGAAGCCGTGACGCCTAAACCAGTCGGTTGAGGCCACCCCGGCCTCAGCCCTACGCGCCAACACAATCTCGAACGCGCGCTGTCCAGGCTCGATCTCAGGGACACAGGATACGGGTGCACGCAGATCGTCTGCGTGAACGTTGTATAGATTGTATACGTGCCAGTCCAGCTCTTCCTGCATCGCAATCATGCGAGCACGTGTAGTTTCCCAGTTATTTTTGGCGTCTCGAAGGATTCCGGCAGTGGGTGTGGCTTGACTGATAAGGGCAGCGGGACTGGTGGCTACGAGCTGCTGAGCGAGGTCGTCGAGAGCGGTAGCGAGACTGGTGGGGTATTCAACAGGAAGAGGAAACTCCTGCAACTTGGTTCCGGTAAATTCGTAGAACTCCTCCCATTTCTCACCTCGGAGCCCTTCATTTACGCCCCCATTGCCTTTACCATGGCTCACCATTTTGAGCCAGAAGCAGGCGGTTGAGCTGTTGAGTAGTCCGAGCAGCCGTCGGTGATCCTCCTCATTCGCCCCCTCCCGCAACGTGATCACCGGTGCGGTTCGAATGAACACCTGCTTGTCACGGTTCAGTGCGAAGTGATTGTGGGTGGAAACAAAAGGAAAGGCGATGGACAGCGGCGCCGCATACCGCCTCTTGAAGAACATCGAGTACTCAAACCAGGCCAGCCCCCGTTCAATTTGCGTCTTACCAAAAGCAACGCGATCCCGAAGCAACATGCGGAATGGCCAGAGCAGAATCTCAGCGCTAAGTGGAACATCGGCTCCCAGGTCACCCTCACGATAAGGCCAAAGGGAAATAACTGGGTCCACGACAAGGTAGTCCCTAACTTCGGTCCCTTCCACAAGCGGTCGCTGGTAGCTGGGAGGGATGCGGTGTCTCCGCAAGGCACCAGCGCCGATCATGTAGGCGTTGTCTTCCCGAGTGACGGCCCCGGCACCAATCTCATCGGAGATCGATGACAACTTGGCCTGTGCGCCATCGTTCAGCTGCTCGACCATCTCCAAGCCGCCATCGGCCAGGATCCACGGCTGCTTGCCAAAGTACCTACTGCGCTCCAAGTCGTCTACGGACACCCATTGACCCACCGAGCCTGGCTTATCGATCTGGTCCACGATAGCGTTCCAAACCAAACCGTCCTCGCCATTTTCCGGCGCGACAAGCTCCCCCTGCACGCTTCGCACAGTCCGAATTGTCCTTGAACGGCTACTCCCATCATGGCGCTTACCCACCAAGATGACGGTCGGCGTCCCGTGCCCAGGGATATAGGCGCCCGATGTATCGATAACCTCGGTCAGTTCAACTCTATGCGCAAAGAATTCTTCGATTAGCTTCGTGCCAAACTCGCGCTTCATGAACGAGTTTGCGGTGATCTGACCGACCATGCCGAACCCACGTCCCTCGGAATCGCCGCGTTTTGCGAACTCGAAGAACCTCTGCGCGAAAGGAACCGACAGTGCATAGGAACCGCCGCACGCGTCGTACAGGTCCCGGTACAGAGCATTGAGCTTCTTGTCCTTGACTGTGATGTACGGGGGGTTGCCGACCACCACATGATACCGACCTTGCTGCAAAACCCCCGGGTGCTCGTGCACGTCCTCCGTCGCGTACGAGAACTCCGCCAGCGGGTCAGCCCCCTCCTCATTCCCACCCAGCGTCAGCTCCAACTGCCGCGCCTTGATGAGTGAATCCCCCACGGCCAAATGCACCGGCCACTCGTACTTTGACGCCTCCCCCAGCGTCCGCACGCCACTCGCCGCCATCGCGGCGACCAGCAGTCGGAACCGCGCAATAGCCACCGCGAACGGGTTCAGGTCCACGCCGTGCACCGAGTCCAGCGCAGCCCGCACCCGCTCATGCACATCCCGCCCCGGCTGCCTCTCCCCCCACAAACGCACCAGTCGCCGGAATGCGCCCAGCACGAAGTGCCCAGAACCACACGTCGGGTCGATCATCTTCAAGCCCTCGTAGCCGAACTCCCGGACCGCCGGGTCCATGGTGCGGTCAAGGATGAACTCCTCCACGAACTCCGGGGTCTGGAGCAGCGCGTACGTCTTCCGGGCAGCCTCGCTAAGGTCCTGGTAGAGGTCGCCCAGGAAACGCGTGTCCCAGCCCTCCGTACCGTCCGTGTTCAACGGGTCTGTGAAGTCGTGGACGAGCGACCCCGCCTCATCCCGCCCCCGCCAGAACTCGACCAGCTCACGAGCGCCGTCGTGCGAGAGCGGGATCTGGTACAGCGGGTTGTGCCGCTTGTCGAACAGCAGCCGTCCGGCCTGGCCCGCGCCCAGTTCCTCGAAGGCCCGCTCCAGCCAGCCCCGGTACGTCGGGTCCGCGTCCGTCTCCACGTACCCGTCGTACCGGGCCTCCGCCAGCTCCCGCCGGTCTCCGTCCGCACCCGTCAGGTACGGCTCAGGGATCAGCAGGTTGTCCTCGCAGAATCGCACGAAGACGGTCCCCAGCACCCACGCCACCGCGACCTGCGTGACTCGCTCGTCCAGCCAGGAGTTCCAGGTCGCCGCAGTACGCCCCAGCTTGCGCGCCTGCTCGTATTCGCCCTTCAGCTTCGCCCCGACCTCACCGACGGCCTTCACCTGCCGCGCGAGGTCGGTCTCGACCGCCTTGACCTGCTGCTTCAGATCGTCCAACAGAGCTTTGCGGTCGATCACTTGGCGTCTCCTTCGACACTCACAACAACCTCGCCGGACGCCGCCCGGTGGGCGTTGCCCACCCACGTCTCCGGAAGCTGGATCCACTCCCCCAGGCCGGCCTGGTAGGGCACGGCCACCTGCCCGAGCCGCGGCTCCCGCGAGGGGTCCGCCTGGGGCACCAGCAGCCACAGGCCGCGGCCGCCCTGCCGTGCCGCCTCGGCCAGGCGGTCCAGGACGCCCAGCGCGTCGTAGCGCGCGAACACCCCGGCCTCGGTCAGCAGCACAGGACCGCTGCCGGACCCCGAGCCCAGCAGCTCACGCACTCGCGGCTCCACCGAACCCCACGCCGTACGCGCGTACTCCGCGAACTTCAGCGCCCCGCGCGACCCGGGCTCGGCCACGTCTGCCTTGAGCAGCGTCTCCCAGGTCGGCTTCGCGCCCGGTGCGACCAGCCCGTGCATGGCTTCCAGAAACAGTTCGGTCACCGAGACGACGCCGGCCCCGAGCCGTTCACCGGACAGCTCGCGTACCGCGCGCCGCGCCAGGCGCAGCGACACCGTCAGCACCCGGTAGCCGTCCCGCCGCGCCGACGCGAGCAGGCGCTCCTCCGCCCGTACCGCACCCGCCAGTTGCGGGTCGTCCGCGTACCGCGTCACCGAGCCGCCACCCGTGGACTGCCGCCAAGCGCCGCTCGTGAGGTAGCTGGAGGCGTGGTCCATCCGCGTGGGCAAGTAGCGCAGCGTCCTGGTGTCCTCGCGGGTGGACAGCGACAAGTCGAAGCCCGCGTCGCGCAGCGCCTTCGTCAGCGGGCTGCCCGTGGGCAGCCCGTGCAGCAGGCCGCCCCGCCCGTCCGGGACGACCAGCTCGGGGAAGCGCGCCCGGACCCGCTCGTGCACGTCCTCGCCGGTCAGACCGGGCTGGCGGCCCTCGGGCACGCCCGGGATGAGCCGCACGAGGCCAGCCTGCGTGAGGCGCAGCGCCCGCACCAGGGTCAGGTCGCGCGGGTACACCTCAAGGCGGGGCGTGGCCGCGGCGTTCAGGGAAGCGGCTGCGGCGAGCTCCACCATGCGCCGCTCGTCCCACTCGATCGTGCCCGGCGGCACGGTCAGCGCACCCAGTTCGGCGAGGACGGTGGATGCGGTCGGCAGGGTGTCCAGCTTGGCCAGCCGGTCCGCGGTCTTGCCGAGGCGTGTCGCGTAGTCGAGCAGGCCGGGAGCGGTCGGGGTGTCGGGGGCGTCGTCCTGGCGTACGTCCAGGGCCAGCAGGCCCGCACCGAGCATCTCCTCGGTGGCCTTGCGGTTGGGCTGGTGCTGGAACTCGGCCTCTTCAGGGTCCAGTTGTTCGACTTCGACCACGGCCCGCACGGCGGCCAGCGCCAACGCGCGCCGCTGCTCGCGCTCGGTGAGCTGGGTGCCGCGTCGGACGGCCAGCGCGTCGGCGATCTCCAGGGCGGAGGCGACCCGGCCCATGCCGGCCAGAAGATCGAGGATCTCCTCGCGCAGCGCCTGGACGGCCGGGTGGTCCTTCCAGCGCTTGCGCTCCTCCTTGAGCATCTGCGGAATGCGGCCCGCCGACAGGCCCAGGCTCTCCGCGACGTCCTTCTGCTTGGGCCAGACGCCGATGTCCGGCAGGACGCCGTGCTCGTCGGGCAGGCGCAGCAACAACCGCACCATCTCAGCCTTGTTGCGGTTGGCGCCGTTGTTGTTGACGGCCGGGACGAAGATCGTGGCGAGGGTGTCGAGGCTGAGGGAGCGCAGGGTGCGGGGCGACAGGCCGCCCGCGGCGTCGTTGGTCGCGAGTTCGCCGGCGAGGGCGGACTCGGCGGCGGTGAGCTGCTCCAGTTCCTCCTTGGCCTCGGCTCGCCCCTTCGGCGTGAGCGGGGAGACCGGGGTCTCGCGCAGCTTCTCGCCCCACTCGCGCTGGCGCCTCTGGACCTCGTTGCGGGTCTTGGCGCCGAGGCCCGGGGCGTTGACGAGCTTGCGGCGGCTGTAGTCGAGCAGCTCACCGACCGTCGTCACGCCGAGGCCGTAGAGGAAGGACTCGGCGGCGCCCGTGAGACCGGCCACCGACAGCGGGGTGTCGCGGCCCACCTCTGCGGCGAGGCGGTCGCGCTGCTGCTCGGCGGTCTCCGGCTCGGCCTCGGCGATGGCGCTCGCGGTCGGCTCGGCAGCGGCGGCCTCCGTGTGCCGGCTGCGGTGGCTGGAGGGCACCGTCTGGGACGCGTCGAGGAAGATCTTCTTCCAGGCGTCCCGCATGGGCTTGAGCTCGGGGTAGCGCTTGTTCGCGTCCCGGTGGAGGGCCTTACGGAAGAAGGCGACGAGCCCGTCCCGCACGGCCGGGTCACACGCCTCGGCGGCGATCGTCGGGTGCGGCCACTCCTTCTGGTCCGTCATCCGCGGCAGCACAGAGCCGTCGCCCCACTTGGGCAGCTCGCCCGACGCCATCTGGTGCAGGGTGACGGCCACCGAGTACCGCTCGGCGTGGGAGTCGTAGGACCCGCGCGTGATGATGTCGACGAAGGGGTCGAGGTAACCGTCAGTGCCCGCGTCGACGTTCTTCGCGGGGTATCCGGCGAGCGAGAAGTCGATGAGGACCAGCTCGCGCGTGCGGTTGGGCCGGATGCGGATGGCGATGTTGTCCGGCTTGATGTCGCGGTGCCAGACGCCTTCGCCCTCCAGGAAGTCGACGGCACCGAAGAGGTAGTCGCCGTACGCCTCGAGCTGGTCGACCGGGAGCCGTCCGCTCTCGCGGAGCTGCCGGGCCACTGTCTCCTCGCGGCGTCGCGTGCGCGGACCGCCCTCCCCCGGCTCCCCGGCGTCGTCGCGCTCGTCACCGACGTACTCCAGCGCGAGGACCGTGCGGCCCGCGATGTCCAGCGGCTCGGGCTCGACGAGCCGGATGATGCGTGAGTCGGGACGCAGGCGCCCCATGACCTCGGCCTCGCGGGCGAGGATCTCTCCCCGGCTGTCGGACAGGGCGACCTTGAGCACGGCGAGCGGGCGGGTCTTCCTGGCCTCGGCCTGGAGGTCGCGTACGAGGAAGGCGCGGCTGGTGGAGCCGGTGCCGAGGCGGCGGCGGACCTCCCAGCGCGCGGCGAGGACGTCGCCCGCGACGGCTTCGAGGGGGTCCTTCTCGGGGGCGTCGGGTGCGGGGGCGGACGCCGGAGCCGTCAGGGACTCCTCGACGATCTCCAGCATCTCCAGGAACTCATCGACCGTGGACAGACGCTGCTGCGGCCGGTACGCGGTGGCGGCCTGGACCAGTTCGTCGATGTCCTCGGACAGTCCGTCCACGAGGGAGCTGGGGCGCAGGCCCTCGCCTGCTTCGAGGCGGGCCAGCAGCTCGGCCTGGCTGGCGGCCGGGGCCTTGCCGGTGACCAGGAGGTAGGTCAGGACGCCGAGCCCGTACACGTCCAGGTAGACCGGGTCGGCGTTGAGCGCGGTGAGTTCCGGGGCGAGATACGGGTCGGAGCCCTCGGCGAGGTGCATGGCGGACAGCGCGGTGGGCGCGAACCGCGTCATGCCCTGCCCCTGGGACGAGTCGCCGCTGCGCTGGGTGGCGATCTGCCAGTCGGAGATCTGGAGGACCGGGGTGAGCCAGGCCGCCTCCTCGCCCAGGGCCTGCCCCTGCCGGCCGCGGGGGCGGGGCATCACGTTCACGGAGCGGGCGGCGAGGGCCCGGTGGTGGATGCGGCTGGAGTGCGCGGAGCGCATCGTCTCGGCGAGCTGCCGGACGAGCGCCATCCGGCCCAGGATGTCCAGCTTCTCCCCGTACTGGACCAGGTACTCGTCCAGCTTCAGGGTGTCCGGGTGGTAGTCGAAGATCAGCGCGGGGCCGGCGGAGTGCCCGGACGGGTCGTACTGCTTGAGCTGGACGGCGCCGGGGTGCCGGAAGCGGCGCAGGACGGCCGCCTCGCGGCGGGCGGCGTTCTCCACGGACTGCCGGATCGAGGCGTCCGAGCCGCGCTCGCGCAGGTAGATGCGGACCCGGGCGACCTCGGGCAGCTCGCTGTGAATGGCCAGATAGTCGGCCCAGGTCGGACCGGAGTCGAAGGACTTCCGCTTCAGCTCGTACGGCCCGACCTTGTACTCGGCGTCGCTGCGGCGTATGCCGATCCGCTCCAGCACTGCCTTGATCTCGCGGGAGCCGACCGCGGTAATCCGGCGCCGCTCGTCGCGCGGCGGCTCCTTGAGCATGTCGACCAGCTGGCGGACGGTGTACACGCCGTTCTGGTCGTGGGCGGGCAAGCGCACCCGCAGGGAGTCGTCGGTGAAGCAGACGGCCTCGCCGACCCATACCCGCTTGCCGTTCTGGCCGAGCAGGCCCGCCAGCTCCTTGGCCTTCTTGTTCACCAGGTGGAGCGGATTGCCGTGCGGACGGCGCAGGCCACCGGGTGTGGTCTGCATCCAGGTGCCGTTCTCGGAGGTGACCGAGCCGTGCCATTCCTTGAGCTCGACCATGAACATGCCGCCGGGGGCGACGACGAGCAGGTCCACCTCGCGCACGTGACCGGTGTTCGCGGTGAAGGTGAAGTTCGACCAGGCCCGCCATGGATCGGCGTCCGGCAATTCCTTGCGGATCGCATCCAGGCCGCGGCGCTCATGGTCGAACTCGGACTCGGTGACCGTAGTCCACCGGCCTTCCCGCATGGCTTTCCCCGCTCCACGTACCTTCAGGGCCGTCGTTCCATGGTCCAACCCCGCCGGTCAGATCTTAGTGGCTGGATCTGACATGGGGAGGCCCCGTGAAGGGCGGAACTAGGGGACATTCAGTGCACAGGATGCGAGACCCGTGTTCCCGCCGCACGGACGACGAAGGTTCAAACTGGCAGATGCGCCACATATGCGATGAAGTCGGCCCATTCAGTCGGGGAGACAACGAGCCGCGGTCCGTTCCTGTCCTTGGAGTCGCGGACATGGACGGCGTCGAGCCCGAAGGCGACCTCCACGCAGTCGTCACCCTGGGAACCGCTACAGCTGCTCTTGAACCAGTCCAGGTCGTCAGTGGTGCTCATGGGGCTCCTCGTCGCAGTCGTCATGGCGTGAGGTGCGGCGACGCCGCCACGGTGGACGCATGACAACCCCAGCGGACGTCAAGGACTCGCAACGTTCAGCCCCCGTGGCCGTGTTCACGCGGCGCCTCAGCTCCACGCGCCGCGGAGCGCGGCTCGCCCGCCTCCTCGCCGCCGAAGCCCTCACGGCGTGGGGGTACTCCCGGGACAGCGAGCTCGCCATCGCCACGGCGCAGATCGTGGCCGAACTCGCCGCAAACGCCGTGACCCACGGACACGTGCCGGGGCGTGACGTCGAGGTGCAGCTGGCGCTGGACGGCCGCGTGCTGCGCATCGCCGTGTCCGACGCGCGGGGCGAGCAGCGGCCACAGGCCAGCCGAGCCCCGGCCGACTCGGATTCCGGTCGCGGGCTGCCGCTGGTCGCCGCCCTCGCGTCCAGATGGGGCACCGATCCCCGTGCCCACGTAGGCAAGACGGTGTGGGCCGAACTCCAGCTGCCTGAGGATGGCGTCGAGACTGCGATCCAACAGTCCAAATCCGTTGTGCGGTAAGGTTCTTGGCGCTGCGCACCTTCCCGGAGGGTACGAGAGCAGAGTTCTCGGCCTAGTCCGACGGCCGTGGGTACCGGATGACAGAGCCTCCATAGGACCTCACCTCGTGTGAGGGCGGATGCCCGGTAGGGCGACCCCTGCCATTCCTGTCCCACATCCGAGGAGTGGTCCGTGAACAACGCTGACGAGTACAAACCTGCACGTCGCACCGCGATCCGCAAGATTCTGGTCGACGTCGCCGTCAACGTCGTCTCCAACATGCTGGTGGCGGGTCTCGCGGCGGCAGCGCACATGCTCTTCTGAGCAGTCGTGTGGCGGGCCCGGAGAGCCCGTCACACGAACAATGAATTGCTCCGAGTTACACCAGGTTGCCGATTCCAGGCGTGTCACGAAGACCGTCTGATTGCCAAGGACCCGCCCTCAGTCGAACAACACACCCTGCCCCGCCGTCCGAAGTGCCTTGTGGCGGCGGTTACGGCCACGCTTCGGCCGGCTTTGATGGCGTACGCGTGCCTCGGGAGGGAGGTTCCCCCAGGTGGGGCGGAGTCCGTGGATCTGGACCTCGCCCACCAGCTCCTTGAGATAGGTCCGTGTCTCCTCGTCCGTCGAGTAGAGCACCGTTGCGCGACTCGCACGCGTCATCAGAACGTGGTAAGCATTCCGAACGCAACGCGCAAAATCATCATCGTTGAGCCTGCGAACTCGAACTTTCGGGTCGAGAGATCCCGGCTTGGCGACCCGCTGCACTCCTGCCTCCCTTTCCTTTCGCAGCTTGCCGCGCTGGAACACCCACCGCCCGTCGCGGCGCACCATATCGTCTCCCATGATCACACCACACCAGTCCCACTCGAGACCCTGCGCTGTGTAGACACATCCGATCTGCCTGAGGCCGCCAGGGTGGACAGACCAAATATCCGAAGGTGGCGCCCCGTTCTCACAGAATTTATCGCTCGAGGCGTTCCAGGGGCGGTGCCAGTCCCCGATGCGCACATCGAGCTCCAGCCGTCGTTCCTTGCCGAAGGGCTTGGTCCAGGGCCAGCAGAATCCTGCGACGATGCGCGCCGAGGCGCCGGCACCGGCCTCGGCGTGAATGATTCTCTCCATCTCTTCCGGGCTGTCGGCCACCTCGATGTGCATGAGCCCGTCCGGAATCCATTCGCCCGGTTCACCGCTGGCCAGCCCAAGAAGTTCCCGGGTCCAGCGCACATAGGCGTCGCTGCCCCCGCACCTGAACTGCTCCTGAAGCCCGAAACGGGCCATGGGCACGCCTCGTCGCTCAGCAGCCGCCTCGATCAATTGGGGAGTGCCCACCTCGTTCGGCCTCACCGACTGGCTCTCATCAAGGAAGAACACCGTAAGGCGGGAGGCATCCAGCAGTTCGTCCACCTGAGGTTGGGTGCCCTGCTCCTCCCGTGGCCGGTGACGATTGGTCGATCGATCGCGCAGCCGGTGCGCTTCATCACAGATCAGCACGTCCAGCGGAGGATCCGGCGGGGTCACGAAACTGCTGAAGTACGTGAAACTTTTCTTGAATTCCTGATCGCCGTAGCCAACATGCTCCTTCATCGCGCCGTTGAACGCCCGAGATCCGCTTGCGTATTTTACCGACCGCCCGGCAGATTCTAGCTCCGACTTCAATTGCAAACCGATGGCACTCTTCCCGGTACCGGCACCACCGGTGACGAGGACCACGGCACGCCTCGAGTCCGGAAGGAGTTCCCGCTGATCCGGATCGCCAAGAATTCGTCCAGCACTGTCGAGAACGTGCTTCACCACCTGCCGCTGCCTGCCCCGCAGCGTGAAAACGGTGTCTTCGCCACGTGACTTGATCATCGCGTCGAGCAGGGGCGTGTTCCGTAGGTTCATACAACGCATGAATTTTTCGGCCTCGACATCGCTGCCATCCTCGGCAAAGTTCTCCCTAAGGTCACTCAGCAGGGCGGGGCGGCTGTCCTTGGTGTACACACGAGCAAATGGTCCTGTTGGCGCAGTGAAGTCAAGCAAGGGCCGCACCGATTCATCCGTCGCGTTGTGGAGGTACGCGAATCCGCCGCACTCAAACGCAACGTCGACAAGCGGCCCGGCCTCGCTCGTGAAAAGAGAATAGTTCTCGGACAGCTGAACAGCCGGGTGCTTCTTTTCCCCCATCCCAGGCACGTAGACCATCTGAGCCGTCGCAGTTTCAAGCCGCGTCACAGACGACCATCGCTTCAGCTCGACGAGCTGCACCGACATGGTCCTCTCGGTCGGGTGCCGGCCGATCAGAACGACGTCGACCAACCGAGACTGAGCACCGCCCCCAGGCTCGTCAACAGTCGCTGCGCACTCCACGACCATTTCGACGTCTCCGCGTTGTGCGGCCACGAGATCGCAGGCCAGCCCGATGAGGCTCTCTGCCCAAGCCTCCCGTTCGGTGAGCGGTGCCTCGGCCCCCCGAAAGTGCTCCCACCGCGCCGCGAGGTGGGGCACCATCTGCCGCCGCTTTGCGAGGGTGAGCAGGTTGTTCGCAGAGAGCTTCAGCAGAAGCATGGACACGAGATGGATCCCCCAGAGCACGAGTAACTCGTGCGGGTGGGGGCATGTCCGTTTCTCGGAAGCCCGGCGGGCCGCAACCGGTAGGAGCGATCTTAGAGAGTCGATCGTGCATGCGGTTGGCCGCGCCCGACGATCCTTTGGCAGAGGTTTTGCCTCAGACGGAGGCGAGGATTCGCTCGGCCCCCACCAACTCCCTCAGTTTCTCCCTCGTCTCCGGATCCGTCGAGTACACCACCGTGCCAACCATGCCGCGCGTCAGCAGGACCTTGTAGGTGTTGCGGATCAGGCGGTCCACGTCGGCGTCGGGCGTGGACTTCTTGAAAACCGGGTCCTTGGACTTCGTACGGTCGGTGACCCAGCGATCAGCGCGCCAGACCAGGTCGGGACCGATGATGACGCCGGACCAGTCGTACTCGAAGCCCTGCGCGGTGTAGACGCAGCCGATCTGGCCGAAGCCGGCCGGGTCGGTCGCCCACAAGGCAGACGGCGGCGCGCCAGAGATCGCGCGTTCTCCGCGCAGGTTCCAGGGGCGAGTCCAGTCGCCGATCACCACGTCCGGCGGGAGGGGGTCGCCTGGCTTGGGCTCCGGTGACCACGGCCAGCAGTAGCCGGCTGACATCCGGGCGCCGTAGCCCTGAGCGCGGCGCTCCTCGAGGAACGCCTCCATCTCCTGCGGGCTCTCAGCGACCAGGAGCTGCATACGGTCGTCGGGATCCCATGTCACCGAACCGCCGGGCTCCAGACCGAGCAGCCGTACGACCCACCGCAGAAAGGCGTCGCTGCCACCGCAACGGAACTGGCTGTCCAGCGGCACGACGCTGCAGGTCAACCCCTGTCGTTCGGCAGCCGCCTTGATCTCGGCCACGGTGCCCATCTCACCGGGACGGACCACTTGGTGTTCGTCGAGGAGGAAGACGGGCACTCGGGCAACGTCGATGAGCTCGTCGATCTGCGGCTTGCCAGTCCGGTGTGCGGCCGAGGTGTAGCGGTTCGCGGAGGTCTCGCGGATGCGGTGGGCCTCGTCGCAGATCACGACGTCGAGGGTGTTCTGCTCGGCCGTCATGAAGCTGTTGAAGTACTTGAAGAGGTCCTGAACCTCCCGCTTCCGAGCGCCCGCGACCTTGCGCATGGTCTTTGTGAAGGACTGCGAACCGGTGGCGTGCAGGGCCGGCACGCCCTCCCGGTACAACTCACCGAGCAAGGAGAGCGCGATGACGCTCTTGCCGGTCCCCGGGCCGCCGGTGACGACCACGACCTCCTTGTGGTTGGACCGCTTCGCCTTGCGCACCGCGTTGAGCACCATGCGGTAGGCGACCTGTTGCTCGTCGAGGAGGACGAACTGCTCTCGCTCCCGTACCTCCTGTGCAGCCACAGCCATCAGTTGCTTGGACGGAACCGTCTTGCCCGCCTGGAGTTGATCGGCGGCACGGGCCCCCGGGTGCTTGTCGCTCAGCTTCGAACGCAGGTACTCGAGGAACCTGCCTCTGGTCTCGGCAGTGAACAGTTGACCGCGGTCGTCGAGCTCAATCTCGCGCAGGCCGCTGACACCGAACTCGGTCGCGTTGTGGAGGTAGGCCACGCCGCTGACTCGCTTGGGGTGCTCGGCGACCGCGCCGTTGAAGTTGACTAGGTAGTCGCAGTAGCGGCGAACTTGCTCGATGGGGCTGAGCACGGGATGCGCGTAGACGTCCACCTCGCAGAGGGCCGGATCGTCATCGTATGGGGCGGCCTGGCTCCACTGCTTCAGTTCGACGATGACGTAGGACGGCTCTCCGGTGGTCGGGTGCACCCCGGCGAGCACGGCGTCGGCCCGCTTGCTGTTCAGCGGCAGCGCGTACTCCAGCATGACCTCCACGCCGCCAAGCCCTGCATCGTTGAGCGCCCCGACCAGCGCCGGGATGCTGCGCTCCCAGGAGCGGGCCTCGGATGGCCCCGGGCGATAGCCGTGCATGTGGACGAACTGCTCAGTCAGGCGGTGGTAGAGCGACCCGTCGTGGGCCATGACGGCGACTGTCCTGGCCGACTCGCGGAGCAGCAAGGAATTCCCCCAGACAGCACGAAGTGACTCGTGCGGGTGGGGGCATGTCCTTCGAGACTCCACCGAGGTGGAGCGGAAGCCCGTCGGGCCGCGATGACGATGTGATCAAGGGTACCTGTGCGGCAGATGATGGTGAAGGTTCGTCGCACAAGGCTGGCGCGAAGACACTTCCGGCCCGCTTCGCATGCATGGGGAACTAACGAAGCGTGCAGATCATGGGGCGGCCTCCGGCGTGGTTGGCAGCTCCCACGCAGCCGCGTAGGCGTGCGGCACAGACGCCGCCAAGTGCCCAGCCCGCTGTCCCGTCCCCCGACCATGCCGGTCGGGGGACGGGACGCGTAAAAGCCAGTCACGAAGGCAGGGGTTTACCTCCGGCCCTGCGGTGCCACGCAGGTGCGCGGCGTGAAGATCCACATGCCCTTCGTGTGCGTGGCCCCCAGAACGCGGCCCTTCTCGCGCAGCCACGGATAGCGGCCCTGCAGCTCCGCGAAGTTGTCGTTGGTCACGACCACCCCGCCGTACTCTTCGGCGATGGCCGCGACGAGGGCGTCCCCCTTACCCTCGGTGCCTGCCGGCGGCTGAATAATGTCACCCTTGCTCAGTGCCGCGGTGACACCATCGCGTTCGTCCACAGCGACCCTGTGGCGGAAACTGGCATCGACAACCGTGTGGATCTCGGCGTCCGGGTATTTCCTCCTGAGGGCCTCACGGGCTGCTTCGAGCTGGCTGAAGCTGGGCCGGTCATCCTCTTCGTACGTGCCGGGACGGCTGGGCGAGCGGCCGATCCAGGCCAGGTTGGAGCCGTCGATCACAATGGTGCGCGGCACCTCCGGGTCCGGGTTCGACTGTCCCTCGGCACGTGCGGGAACACGCCGCGGCCCGGCCAGGGCCGCCGGGGTGGGGTTGGCGTTGAGCAGGTCGTCGAGTTCTCTGCGGACCTCGGGCGTGGGGCCGCCTGATCCGAAGCTTTTGACCTCCTCGTCGACAACGACGTTGCCCGTGTGCTCCAGAGTGGCCTTGACGTGGAGCAGGCCGTCGGAGTCGTAGGTGTACTCAAGATCGAAGCGGGACTCCTCGCGGACGCGGGGTGTCGGATACTCCAGGGTGAGTTCGGTGAGCTGGACGTTGTCGGAGTGCGAGAGATCCTTGTCGGGATCGCCCTCCCAGATCTCCACGGTGAGCTTGCGCTCGTAGTCGCGCTTCGGTGTGTAGCTCTTGCGCTCGCTCCATGGGAGTGGCGAATTGCGCGGGATGATCTCGCTGAACTTCCTTTGGCCCTGCGCGTCCTTGACGACCGTCCCGAGCGCGTGGCTGTTCGCAACCTGGATCACGCCGACGGTCTGCTTGGCCAGGACCGCGGAAGCGATGGCCGCGCCGCGCGCGACGGCGGTCATCGGGTCGCACAGCTCCGGTGGCACGGGATCGGTCTGTAGAGCCTCCGCGACGGCTGCTCTGACGCTGGGGATCTGGCTGGTCCCGCCAATCATGAGGATGTCGTCTACGTCGAGCGGGGCCATGTGTAGATCCCGCAGGCACTGCTCGACGGGGGCAAGGGCCCGGTCGACGAGGTCGGTTATCGCATCCTCCAGCTCCTCCTGGAAGATTTCGACCGTCTTGCCGTCGGGTGTCGCGATCGTCACGGACGACTGAGACGAGAGCAGGATCTTGCCGCGCTCGATGTCGAGACGGAACTGCCGCTGCTGGGCCGGAGTCCAATCGCGGCGTGCCGGGGCACGGTCGAGGACGAGCTCGCGGAGCCGCCGGTCGATCTCGAGCCCGCCGAGTTCGGTGACGCCACGCGATGCGCGCTCCTCAAAGAATCCGTCGACGTAGTCGAGGACTGTGACGTCGATGGTGCCACCGCCCCAGTCGAACACAAGGATCTGGGAATCCTCCTTGATGTCGTGGACGTAGGAGATGGCCGCAGCAGTCGGCTCGTTGAGGAGTGCCTGGACTTCGATGCCGGCGAACCGAGCTGCGGCGCGCGTTCGGTACCGCGCCGCGCCCGTGGCGTTGGCGGGCACGGTAATCACGGCTCGGTCGATGTCCGTGAGATTGCGCTGGGCGCCTTCCTTCATCGCGTTGAAGACGCCGGCAGCGGCCGTGGTCGCCGCGAAGCGGCGGCCCTGAATCGTGACGTACTCATCGCTCTTCAGGAGACGCTTACAGGCTTCGGCCGCCTCCTCGGAGCGCAGTTTCGCCTCCCAGCCAAAGAGGGGGCCCCGGCGCAGAGAGCTCATGCCCACAACCGAGGGAAAAAGCAGGTCGAAGCCGGGCCTGCGCCAGTCAGCGTCGAGGTTGTGAGTGTCGAGTGGCAGCACCTCGACATCGTCACCCTGCCACTGGGCCACGACGGAGTTCGTAGTCCCGAAGTCGATGCCCGTGGCGGTCATGACTGGTGCTCTCCCTGCGATGCGTTCTGCTGGAGGACGTCGGTGTGCCCTCCCGGCGCCGGTACACGGCGCAGCTGGCCGGACAGGATCAGCTTGCCGGTGGCCTGGTCCACGTAGGCGGGCCGGAGGACCTCGAAGGCGTCACCGTCTCCTTCGACAACAACGAAGAGCTCAGTCTCGTCGGCCTGGTCGACGACGCGGACTCCCATGTCGAGAAGTGAGCCGCGGATCGACCGTCGCAAAGTGGTCGCCGACTGGTCGGGATCCAGCGCTACGAGGTCCGCTTCCACCAAGCGGGCGACGTGTTCCTCCCGCGTGCGGAACGCCTCCAGGACCGCCTGCCGCAACGCTGTGGTGAGCGCTGAACCCCCAGGCCTCTCGTCCTCAGGCAGTTCGGCGATCAACCGCTCAGCCGTCTCCTTGAATCGCAACAGAACCTCGGCGGGAGCAAGGAGTTCGTCGGGTCGATATGTGCGCAACTGCATGCGCTCCTCCCAGCCCTTCTTGTCTTTCCGGCGGAGATTCCCGGTGGGCTTCTTCTTGGCCAAAGGCGCGACCTGCTGCGGTGCGCTTTTCCTAGGAGGCTTGCTCATGTTGTCGTCCTGTGCTGATGATCCGGGCGCCTAGGCGCGTTGAGGAAGGTGGGGAGCAGATCGGCCAGCGCTCGCCGGCGTACGGTTTCCACGTCCGCGGCGGCTCTGGCTGCTGTGCACCGCGGCATGGGCGCGATCGGCGGCACCAAAGTGGCCGGCGGCTCACTAGGCAGCTCGAACACAGTGTGGTCGAGCGGGAGCGTGAAGAAGTCGGACCAGTCTTCGGCGAGTTCCGCGTTCTGGATGCGGCGCATGGCCCGGTTGAGACGGGCGGCCTCCTCACGGTCGTCGGAGTATTCCCACCGAAGGTCGCGATACCGCTGTTTCCAAATCTGGGATCGCTGCGGCAGCCCGAGTTCAAGGTACGGGTTGGACGGGTGCGGCCGGTCGTTGCGTGCGATGGCCCGACGGCGCCGGACCAGGTCCAGGTTCGCCTCGGCTTGGGGGTGTTGTCCCGCGATCTTGGACAGCGCCACGAGGGCGTTGTCCAGCTCCTCGGAGAGGAGCAGCAGGTAGGCGCGCATGTTCCACGCCTCGATCTGGTGGTGAGGCTCGCCTTCTTCGAAGGCCACGAGCTTGTCGACCTGGGCAGCCGCTTTCTTGTAGTCGCGCGCGCACATGAGGTCGTAAGCGTGTCGGAGCGCCGTGAGGGCGTGGAACGGGCTGCGCGCCGGGTTGACGGCTGCCTTCGGCTCCCACAGCGCTGTCAACAAACGCCAAAGCCCTCGGTCCGACAGGATGTCCACGTCCCAGTTTCCCGTCAGCGCACCGCCTTGGACCGTGCGGAGTCGCAGGGCGAGATCGCGCGGCAGGAGGTCGTCGAGTTCCCGCAGTCCGTCGGTCTCTCCGTCTGCGGCACGCTGCAGGAGGTCGTAAAGCGTTCCTTCCTCTGCCTCGATGTCCTGTCCGGCAAGGAACAGCTCTCGATCGACGGGCTCGGACCAGCCGAGGTCGCGAGCGGCGCCCCGCTCTACGTACTCTGGGGCAAGTCGAGCCAGCAAGTACTGCTGTTCCTTTTGTTCTTCACGGGCGCGCCATGGGCCAATTCGGCGTGTCACCGCCCCCGCAGCGATCAGATCGTCGATCACGCCCATGGGAATCCAGGGCAGGATCCGGGCGCAGACCACGGGGGGCAGAGAGGCGAGTTCGCCGCTGCGGAGGGCTTGGTACAGCGCGAAGGCACCGGATGCGTCCTCGCCCTGGGTGGGAGAGGCGTCGTGGTCCAATTCACCGTCGCTTGTCGCCATGAGGAACGCGAGCCGTCGCTGTCCAACCGGCGAGAGCCATGGCAGTCCCCCCTCGTGAACCGCGAAGAAGGTCGCCGCGGCCTCTTCGGTACCGTAGCTCTCGAGTGCGGCTCGGACCGCGGACGGCAGGTCCGGACCGGGATCACCCTCCAGACACCGAACCATCGTCTGGCGTGCGAACTCCGGGATGCCACGTTGTTCCGGTTCCGGGTCCAGGAGCTCTTTCAGGAGCTCCTTCACACGCTGCACCGCGTCCGCGCCGAACACTCCGGCCTTGCGCCACTTCCGCAGCTCGAATCCGTCGATTCCGGGTCCCTGTTCCAGGTCCGATGTCTGGAGGCGACGCGCACGACGCCGTTCACGCCAGGCATCGGCCATCTCGGCACGGGACATGGACGGGTCGAGAGCTCCGCTCCCCGGTGTTGTCTTGCTTGTCATCTGACCTCATGTACCTGCTCGCAGCTCCCGCTGCTCTGCTTCCCCACCCAGCGTCTTGCCCCGTGACCGGCGGCCCGCTAGCTGTCGGCCTCGTCATCCCCCGGCAGCACGCCGGTGATGTGCCGTGCGCCGGGTCCCCTCCACGCACCGCCCTCCCACCACGCCAGTATTACGCTGAAGGCCCGGCTCACAGCCTCGGTGATCCACGGCTCCGCCGGCGGTTCCCTGAGGACGGCGACCAGGTACTCGGCCTGGCCCGTGGGATGGACGGACGCGGCCTCCAACAAGGTCAGAGCGGCCTGCCGGATCTGGTCGTAGGTGTGCCCATCACCGCCAAGAACCTCGAACAGTGTCATACCGTCGGCGCTGAGACACCAGGCATCTACATGGTCACTGTCGCCCGCGTCAACGAAGGTCTCGTACAGGTCGGCGAGCAAACGATGACGCAAGGCCTCGTGTGCCCTGTCCCGTCGGGATGCCCGGACGCGATCGGCGACCAGTGCGTCGAGGCGCCTGACCGCAGAGGACTCTGCCTCGATTGGGGAAACCTCTTCCGAACCGGTAGCGGTCATGGGTTCCCTCTCCTGGCGGGTCGGGGGTTGGTCGGTGTGCCCGGCCACGGAACGAACGGACACATCAGTTGGTATGTCGCGCCGTGCGACGTATTCCAGCGGCTCTTCCAAGGCAGGCAGATGGGTCGACAGCTGATCGATCCAATGGGGCAGGAGACGCTCGTGCACGACCGTAAGCGACTGGGTGCATCGTGTGAGGGCGATGTACAAGTGACGCAGCCCTACGGCATCGTCACCCGCCATGGCAGCCGGTTCGACCACGATGACGTGATCGAACTCAAGCCCTTTGGCCTCACCAGCTGTGAGAACCGCCGCCGGAACGTCGTTTAGCTGCTCGAGAACCCCATCCTTCCAGTCACCGCCTTCCGGGACGATCACGGCGATCGTGCGGCCGAGGTTCTCCGCTTCCGCAGTGGCGGCGACGTCCCGGGCGACGTCGGCCGCCCTCCGTGCAGGCTCGGCTCCTGGCCTGACCACCACTTCGGTCCCAAGACGTCGCACTGAGTCGGGGATAGTGACCACGGGAGCGCAATGCCTTCCCAAGCGCCTGACGTACTCCATCACCTCCCCTGGTACACGGAATCCAGTCCGCAGCTCCGCGATCCGCCAGCCGTGCTGGCCCGCCAGCACGGACCCCAGTTCCTCCCAATCCGCATACAGATGGGGACCTGTGGCTTGGGCGAGATCGCCGAGGATGGTCATGGAGCCGCCGGGACAGTGACGTGCCAGGGAGCGGGCCTCCATCGGCGTAACGTCCTGGGCTTCGTCGATGACGAGGTGACCGTAGACGTGGGCCGGACGTCCGGAGAGCACGTAGTCCAGTTCGTCGAGGCAGATCAGGTCCTCGCGGCTCGGTTCGCGGGCGGCCCGTGGCCGGGGGACGGTTTCGTGGTGCGCGAGAAGAAGCTGCTGTTCCTCCTGCGTGAGGAGCCCCTCAGCCGCGACCGCCATGACCGAGCGGCTCCCGAATAGTCCTCCCAGTACGTCACGTGCAGACAACTCCGGGCATATTCGGCGGAGCAGCCGGGTGACGGGGCGCAGCCGTCGTATCTCAGCGAAATAGTCGGTGTCGGCAGGACCTGGCAGGAGCCCGATGTACGCATGGGTGAGGTGCTGGACGACTCGCTGGATGCACCGTTCCCTGCGGACGTGGTAAGGGCCGTCGCCATCCAGCGCCTCGAGGGCCAGGTCGGCGATCTCATCTACGGGGACGACGACCTCGCGCCTGCGGAGTTCGAACGTGAACACAGGGCCCCCGACAAGGGCGCCTAGGCGCTCCGTGGAGGTGCCGGCGTGACTGTCGACCGCTCGGCGCAGGACGCTGCTCATGCGTGCGTCCGACTTAAGAGCGGCAATCTCCCTCGGATCACGCGGGGCGGCTGTCGCCGACCACAGGGCGGGCAGCTCGAGCATGGTCACGCCACGGGTTCCGAGTTCGGAGAGTGCCACACCGACGTAGTCGAGGAATCCCCGGTTCGGGCCGATGACGAGGACTTCGTCGACAGCCCGGTGCTCGTTGTCGAGCAACCAGGTCACGCGGTGCATACCGACCGCGGTCTTGCCGGTGCCCGGTCCCCCTTGGATGACAAGCACGCCCGACGGCTCTTCAGTGACCAACCGAAGCTGTTCGCGCTGGATGGTTTCCACGATGTCGTGCATGACACCGTCACGGGCGCGGTCCAACTCGTCCAGCAGCGGGTCGCGCCACTCCGTCTCGTGGGGAGTCGCAGGTGGTTCCACGCCGTCGATCCCGACTCCGGAGGATTCGCCGGCGGGGCCCGGTACCGGTGCGCCGGTCCCCGTGTCCCTAGGCACCCCGTGATCAGCCGACAGTGCGTCGTCGCCGTACAGGTCGAAGTAGCGCTTGACTACGTTCCGGTCGCAGATGATCTGCCGGAGGAGCCTGACGTCGCCGGGGGCACTCTCGGTGGTCAGTCGCCACTTGACCGCGGCAGGCGCGGTCCAGGAGATGACGGCCGGGTTCCGGCTGGAATCGAAGACTGCTCTACGCCCGATGTAGAACGTCTCCCGGCCATAGCCCTCCTCCACGTCGGCGCGCATGAAGACCAACGCCTTGTTGCCCGGGTCGAGCGATACGAGCTCTCGCTCCCACGCCCGGTTCACGTCGATCGCGTCCTTCCCGCTGGCAGCCGCCGAGACGTCCTTGAGCACGGCAGCCTCCTGCTGCGCACGATCCAGGCAGCGGTACGCATGGTCGACTGCGGCTTGCTCGACCGCGAGCACAGCCGTACGACGTGCGCGCTTTGCCATGTTCTTCGTCGGGCTCCTTCTGGCACAGATGCGATGGGCAGGCGATGACGGCGTGATGCGGACTTGCCCTCCGCATTAACGTTGCCGTCGTTGTTGTTGTACATCAGGCGTTCCCGACGTCGACCGGTACCCCTCACCAGTCGAAACGTTCCGCGAATGAAGCAGCGGAAGCGGCCGCCCGCGAAGCGCGCCGGACTCTGCACTTCGCCCGATATGGCGCGTACTTACTTGCGGGTCACGGTGTAGGTAGCCCTTTTCGGCTCGACCCGGACGATCAGCCCATCGGCAGCCAGTTCTCGAAGAATCTGCCGAGCGCGCTTCTCCGCGGCTCGCTGATCGACCCAGTCATGACCGGCATCGCGAAGCGCTGCGACCGCACGCCGGGTGTGCCACGTTCCTCCCAGGGCCCGGATCGAGTGAGCCAGGGATTGCTGTTGCGTCGGCACTGCAATCCTCACCGCTCGTCGGTTTCGTGGGGCTTCTTCTCGTGGTTGCGCACGCTGGCCGGCGCGCCGACGTACTTGCATCCCGCGTGACAACAGCGGTGCCAGTCGCCGCTGCGCACGGCCGCGTCTGTGACGGAATGCTGCGGCCCGAAGCCGTGAGCCTGGAGGAGTTGAGGCACTGAGCTGCCGAATTTGACGGCGATCAGTGCGGCTTCGGCGGTCTTGTCGTGTCCGCGAGCGAAGAAGGAGCCGATGCCGGTCTCAGTGCCGCAGCCGCACCAGCATGTGCCGGTAGGTATGAGACGGGGGAGGTGGGGTTTCGTCACCCGTTCAAGGTAATGGTCCATATGCGGCCATCAAGGTGGTTTACCAAGATTGTCGCGGAGCCGAGGCGCCTGGCCGCTGAACTGTTACGAACGGGAGTGACAGTCTGACTACATCCGCGGACACCGTTCCCAGGTGCCTTCATTCGGACGCTGGGCCTTGACCCAAGGTGCAGAAACGTCCTTACCCATCAGCTGGTACTGCTACCGGCCAGTGCGTCCGGTATAGCGACGGCCTCACGTCGGCTCAACAGCGGCCCTGGCTTGGCCGTAGTCGCGTTCGGCACGTCTGAGTTCGGCGGTGGTGGTGTTCAGTCCGGCAATGGCGACAGCCAGCCGACCAGAGTTTAGGACTTCACGCCCAATGGTCCGGGAGCGCAGGCGGTTGATCCACGATCCGCCGCCGCTGAGGCTGACGCGGCCCGGAGTCATCGAACGCCTCCCTGGGGCCTCTATGCTCAGGTGCCACGTTGGTGATGGCGGACGTACGTCATACCGGACGGCAGTGCGTTGCTGCCGACGAGGCGGGCGAGGTCGTAGTCGTGCCGAAAGGCAGCGACTGCTTCCGAGGATGCCTCCCCGTCGATTTTCCTCAGGTGTCCGCGGACGCCGTGCTTGCGGAGCAGGTGCTCCGGGAGTTCTCTACCATTTGGTTCGTCGGGGTGAGGCCGGGGCGCCAACGGGGTCCAGCACAGCAGGTCCGCCTTCGGTTCCCCGGCGCGCGCTGGATGTCCGAGGTAGCCGATGCGGCTGCCTCTAACAGCGCCTAATCGCGGTCACCCTGCACCGTTCAGGGACCGCGCGCCGACACGGTCCGCGGCCCGTGGGCGTTCACAAAGCGCATGGGTGCCCCGCCCGCCCGCCACAAGGAGTCCTCAACCCGCCAGGACGGTCACGCCCAGCTCCGCGATGGCCACACGAACCACGAACGGTCTGATCACAGACATGCGAGCCCTCGGCGAACACGCTGCCGCCGAACTCAAACAGCGCTGGCGCCCTGCAGCACGTCACTGTCCCGAGCTGAATCGACGACAGCGCCCGCGCCGCCCTCGTCCTCAACAGAACCTAGAAATGATCACTGCTGAGAAAACATCACTGGCTAGACAGCTCCGCTAGGTGCGCGCGAGCGGCCAGGATGTGGGGATGGCCAGGTCGCAGGACCCGTTGCTGGTCTGCGAGCAGTTGCCGGAAGTCGGCGATCGCTCCGGTGACGTCACCGGATTTTGCCCGCTGCTCGGCGAGGTCCTGGCGGGTTTCCAGGGTGTCGGGGTGGTTTGGGCCGAGGATGCGAAGCTGGTGATCCAGTAGCTCACGGAATGCCGCCGTGGCGCCTGTGGTGTCTCCTGCCTGGGCCTGCCAGTAGGCGAGGTTATGTCGGACGGCCAGGGTGCTGGGGTGGTCCGGGCCGAGTATGGGTACCTGGTCGTCGAGGAGTTGCCGCAGCCCAGCCACGGCTGCGGGCGCGTCTCCCGCTCTCCCCCGCCAGTAGGCGAGATTGTGTCGGGTGGCCAGGGTGTCCGGGTGCGCGGGCCCGAGGATGTGCAGCCGGTCGACGGCGAGCGCTTCCAGTACTTCCAGGGCCGCAGTTGCGCCGTGCGCCTCCCCCTGCCAGCCCGCCAGGTCGTGTCGGGTGCTCAGAGTATGGGGGTGTTCGGCGCCGAGGATCCGCGTCTGATCGGCGAGAAGCTCTTGGAAGTCCGCCGCAGCCGCGGCCGCGTCACCGGCGAGCCCCCGCCATTCCGCCAGGTTGTGGCGGTTGGTCAGCGTGTGGGGGTGGTCGGGGCCGAGTACGCGCAGCCGGTCGCCCAGCAGTTCGGCGTAGGCGGCCACGGCACCAACCGGGTCGCCGGCCCGCCCGCGCCAGTCCGCGAGGTCGTCCCGGGCGTGCATGGTATCGGGGTGATGCGGTCCGAGCACGCGAGAATAGTCCGCGGCAACCAGTTCGAGGGCGGCAGCGGCCTCGGCGGCGGCGCCGGCCCGCCCGCGCCAATACGCGAGGTTGCGGCGGGTGTCCAAGGTGTCGAAGTGGTCTGGGCCGAGCACTCGCAGCGAGTCAGTGAGCAGCTCGGCATAGGCTTCGGCCGCACCGGCCGGGTCACCGGACTTCCCCTGCCAGTCGGCGAGGTTGTGCCGTGCGCTCAAGGTGCTGGTGTGGCCCGGGCCGAGCACCCTGACCATGTCGGCGATCACTGCGTGCGTGTCGGCCGCCGCGCCGGCGGGATCTCCGCCATGTCCCCGCCAGAACGCGAGGCTAGCGCGGGTGCCCAAGGTGTCGGGATGGTCGGGGCCGAGCACGCGTAGCCGGTCGGCAAGCAGCTCGCGCTGGCTGTCGGCGGCGCCGGCGAAATCCCCGGACTCCCCCCGCGATCTTCCGAGCGCGTACCGGGCCCGGAGCGTGCTGGGATGGTCAGGGCCGAGCATTCGTGCGGCCTGGTCCACCGCGTGCCGGAAATAGGCGACGGCGTCTGCGGCCAGGCCGGCCTCGCCGAGGCTGTCCCCGGCCCGGAAGATGATCTCGTGTACCGTGGGCTGCCACAGCTCGTCTGAGGTGCGGCGGGCCAGCGTGGCCGCGCTGGAGCGCAGTGCCTGGGCCAGGTCGATGTCGCGTTCGATCTCGGGCCAGGCGGCCAACAGAGCGTCGGCGGCGGCACGTGCCAGCGGGCCGCGGCGGGCTTTGGACAGGCTTTCGCGGGCGGCACGCTGGATGAGGCTGTGCACGCGCACCGCCCGGTGCGCAGCGACGGGGTCGAGTTCGGCCAGGCTGAGCCGGCTCAGGCAGCGCAGCGCGTCGGCTGCGTCCCCCGTATCAACCTGCCGCCCCGTTTCGGGGCTTGTGCCGCCGATGCCGCTGGTGACCCCGCTGGCGGTGCGGTACCGGGTCAGGTAGGCGCAAGTGGGCGGGCTGGTGAGTACCGTCTGGGGGATTCCGTTGGGGTCCAGCATGCTGGCCAGCTCCAGCATCGGGCGTGCCAGCCCGGCCGGGCGCAGCCGGTCGGCCTGCTCGGTGGACAGCGACCAGGTGGCGGCCAGCACGGTGCGGTGGTCGTCGGGCAGGCCGCTTTCATCCGGGGCCAGGTCGGGCAGGGTCCGGCGGCGATCGGCCAGTCGGTCCCGGTAGGTCGCGCAGTCCAGGTCCCGGTCGGTCAGGTAGGCCGCGGCCTGGGCCAGGGCCAGTGGCAGGAACCCCAGGTCCGCGGCCAGGTTCGCGATCTGGCCAGGATGGTCTGTCCGCTGATGGGCGGCGAGCTTGGCGGTCAGGTAGGCGCCGGCCTCACCAGGGGTGAACAGGCCGACGTGGATCAGTCGCCGACCCTCTCCTGTCAGCGCCGCATCGCGGCGTCGGGTGGTGACCAGCACCCGGCCGTGGCCGCGACTGCCGACCGGTGGCCACAACCCACGCAGGTCGGCGGGGTCGGCCACATCGTCCAAGACGACCAGCCACCGCCGGTCGGTGGTCTCCAGCCACGTGATGAACCGTCCCGCAGCCTGTTGCGGGTCGTCCGGATCAGCTCCCGCCACCTCGGCGCCGGCCTGAGCATACGCCGCCACCACGGCGTCGCGGCTGCCAGCGGTGACCCACGCCAGCAGATCGACCGTGCCCGCCTGCCACGCAGCACGCGCATGCGCGGCGGCCAACTGTGTCTTGCCCACCCCGCCGGTCCCGGCCAGCACGAGGCACAGCGGCGTCGTCATGTCGTCTGCCACCGCATCATCCAGCACATCGGCGACACCACGGTGCTGGAATGATTCGGCCTGGCCGGGCACTGCGCCGACCCGCCACGGCCACGATACCGACGCCCGTCCACCGACGATCACCGATGCAGCGTGACCGACAGCCACGCCGCCGTACTGGGCCAGCACCGAGGCGCCCGTGGCAACGTCCGGGCTGCCAGCAGAGGCCCCGGGCGCGGTCAGGCCTGGACCGCGCCCGGCCCGGGAGGGCCCGGCGGCGCCACGTTCCCGTGGATCACCCCCGCTGCGACCGCGCCATCAGATGCTGAGATCTTCACATCCCGCCCCGCTGCGACGGCGTGATCCCCTGCGGACACCGCCCCGGTCGGCAACGCCGCCCGGATCTCCTCGACCAGGGCCCGCAGGTCAGCCTCCACGCCCGGGTCTTCTTCCAGCAGGTCCGCCAGCCGCCCGGCCCATCGCTCCGCCTGGAAGGCACGGGTCTGCTCCAGATCCGCGTCCTGCGCTCTTGTCAGCTGCCGGCGTGTCTCCTCCAGCCGACGCTCCGTCAACTGTTCCTGCCTCGGGTCGCCACGGCCCAGCAGCCGGGCGACGTTGCGCCTGGCCGCCACCCACGCGTCGGTGGTGGCAGCAGCCACCACCGTGCTGCCGGCCAGCGACGCCAGCGCCATCAGGGCTTCCGCCAACATCTGCCGCCCCCCTCCTCCCTGCCGCCTGTCACCCAACAGTCGCACGACATACCGTCACCACGCCATGAGCTGATCGCCGGGTACGGCAAAGCCGAGCAGTTCCCGGCACCGCACCGGGCTGGCCCTGCATATCTGTCGCGCAGACAGGTTGGCCCACTCCCCTTGCCGTACCTCCGCATGGGTCGCTTCCGACAGACCGTGCGCTGCCGTGACGGCGGGGATCACAGGCGCGACTACTGCTCCACGCCCCGGGCCGTAACCATCCTTCCTCAACAAATGCCCTTGCGGCCTGCCGGTTAGGGGTTTCCGTCAGGGTGGTCGTTGATCCAGGTCAAGCCACCAAGGTCGAGGCGTCGGCGGGCGCGGGTGACGGCGACGTAGGCGAGGCGGGCGTCGGCTTCGTCGATCGGCCCGGGCAGGGGGTTGCCGTGCTCGTCGGTCTCGTCGCTGTCTTTGGGCGGGTGGAAGTCGTCGGCGATCTCTACCTGGGGCCATTCGCGGCCTTTGGCTTTGTGCGCGGTGGACACCGTCACTTGCGCGTCCTGCTCGCAGACCAGGCGGTTGACCGCGGTCAGGATGGCGTCGGTGCCGTGGTGGTCGACGAGGTCGACCAGGGGCTGCAGGTCACTGCCCGCGGGATCGTGTTCGGCGTAGTCCTGCAGCTGGCCCCAGGAGGTGAACAGCACCAGCTCGGGGTGGGAGGTGCGGCGTCCGTCTTTCAGGTCGCGTGACGCCAGCGCCAGCGCCTGCAGGGCCGCTCCTCCCCCGGCCAGCGCGACCCTGCGGCCGAGGGCAAGGAAGCGCAGGACTTGGGCCATGGCGCCGATGTTGCTGCGGCACAGCACCGCGTCCGGCTGGGTCACCTTTCCGACCTCGGTGGGGATCCCCTGGCTGCCTTCCAGGCGGATCGGGGCGTCGGCGATCGCCAGCCACCGGTTGGCCTCCAACGCCAGCAGGGGCCCGAACCGGAAGGACCGGGTCAGCGACAGGGCGGTGCCGTCGAAGCCGGTCATGACGTCCTTGGCACCGCGCCAGCCGTAGATGGCCTGCGCAGAGTCCCCGACCATGACCAGCTGGGCGTGCCCGCGCTGGCTGAGCAGGACCTGTTCCAGGACGGGGTTGGTGTCCTGGGCCTCGTCCAGGAGCACGAAGTCGGTGCGCAGTTTCGGGTCGGACAGGGCCCAGATTTTGAGGTAGTGGTCGTGTTCGAAGCGGACGGCGCCGGTGTCGGGGTGTTGCAGGTCGGCCCAGGTGGCGCGGGCGTAGGGCAGGATGCGGCGGGCGAGTTCGGCGTGCAGGTCCTCGGTGTCCAGGCCGCGTAGCGGGGGCACGTGGTGGCGGTCGATGACGGGGTCGGCGGAGTGGCAGAAGCGGGTCACGGTGCGCTGGGCCGTGGAGGTCAGCGTGGCCGGATACACGGTTCGGTCGCCGATGCGCATGGGCTTGGTGATGCCAAGCGCGTCGGCGGTGTGGCGGCCGGGAAGGCGGGGTCCGTTCAGGCGGGCTTGGTAGCGGTGGCCGATGGCGGCGTAGGCCAGGGAGTGGGCGGTCTTGCACAGCACCGTGCCGGGGAAGCGGCCGGCGGCGTCCTGGGCGATGGCCCGGTTGAACGCGACATACAGGCCGCGGCGGGAGGTGCCGACGGCGAGCTGGGTGAGGGTCGTTGTCTTTCCGGTGCCGGCTCCGGCCTGGATCACCAGGTGATCCCCGGTGGCGAAAGCATCGGCGGCCAGGACTTGTTCGTCGGTGGGCTGCAGCATCGTTGAGCATCGTCGATCTGTGAGAGCGCGGTTGGGGCGCGCAGGGGTGGTCAGGTGGTGTCGTCGTCAATGAGGAAGCCGCGCATCGGCACCGGCGGCAAACCCTCGGGATGAGCAGTCGTATGGCGGCGCAGCGCGGCCAGGTCCCGGACGATCCCCGCGTAGTGCGCTACTACCGGCTCCGCCGGCACCGCAGAACAGACAAGATCGGTAACCAGGTCCTTGGCCTGCTCGAGGAGGGCGGCCGTGCTCGTTCGCTGCCGCCGGGCGAGTTCGGCCGTGACGGCCGCCGCAGTGCAGGGCTCCTTGTGGTGATGGATGGCGGCCGCAGCGAGGAAGACCTCCCGGCAGGCCAGGCTGCTGAAGTGCGCCGGGTGCAGGACCGCCATCAAGTACGGGGCGAGCTGCGGGTGACGGAGCAACGTGGCCAGGATCACGCGTTCGGCATGTTCGTCACGCAGGGCTGGCCCGGGCGGGGGCTGGTCAGGGTCCGGAGTACCGATCAAGGTCTTGGACACCAGGGGCCTCCGAAACGGCCAGGACAGGGGCAGCGAAACTGCCGCAGCGAGAGCTGCGGGCGGGGCGTGGTCCCAGCGGCCGCCGGGCCCACGCGGGCGGGCAGCCGAGCGGAACGGTCACTCGAGGGCAGCAGGCTCACCCCAGACCACGGCCCGAGGCAGGCGACGGGCCGGGAAGCCGGTCGCGGATGTACAGGCGGTGCCGGACCGGGTCAAAGGGCTCCCAGGCAATCAGAGCGCTGTCCGCAGCACCGCGAACAGTGACGTGAGCGGTACAGCGCTGGGCGCGCCAGCGCAGCTGTTCGGCGTACGGCAAGCCCGTGAGGTCGTACAGGGCCATCACTTCCGGGTCGGCCGGCAGGTGCCCGTCGCCAGGGCGAAGCAGCGGATCGACGAGCTCAAGCCGCCACGTACCGGGCACGGCCTCGGGGTCCAGGACCGGCAGGGAGCAACGACGCCTGGCGCGGGTCCGGGCTACACACTGGACGTCCTCGACAGGACCAGGGGCGAGATAGCGCGCGCCGATGATGCGCACGACCGGCCGGACAGGCAGATCCGGCGCGGCCTGGGCCGGCTGCTCGGGCCGAGGCGTGAAGAGGCCGGCATCTTGCAGGCGGCGGGAGTTCAGCGCGAGGGCTCGGCACATCTCCTCCAGAAGCGGGCTGCGGTTGCCCGCCGGACCGGCCGGACACAGCGCGTGGTGCCGGATGCGGCACCACGCGCTCCCGTCATGGGAGGCATGAGCGACACCGGAAGAGACATGCCAGCGCTCCCCCGGCGGCACCGACCCGGCGGGCAGCTCTACCGGATGCAGCGGAACAGCAGTACTGCCCGGGCGCTGGTACCACTCAATAGGGTTCCCGCAGAAATCACACCGGCCGCCCTGCGCAGTACACAGCAGCCGGCTCGGACTGTCGTCGGCGATGCGCAGCGCCCGGCGCGGCCGGTAATTCTTGCGGCTGCCGTCCCAGGCGAAACCATCGTCAGCGAAGGAGTTGTTCGTAGAGCGCATGACGGCAGACGGTGATGGCAGACCCGCCACAACATGGACGACCAAGCCGAGGAAGTCACCCTCCCGACCCCTTCAAGTCGAACAAGGGTTCGCTGAATAGCTCATGCATTCCATCGGGCCCCTCGAAACGGTCGATGCACACAAGGGTGCCGTGCACCCCGCCCCCTTCGACCGCAAGACGCGACTGACCGCCCGTCCAGCCGGCGCACTCAACACCCGTCGCTCATGCGGTCGTCTGCGACAGGGTCCGCCGAAACGCCGCATCGCCCTATGCCTGCTCCAGGACGATCTCCGCCGCACGGGGCTCATCGCCGAACCTGACGCCCTGGAGGCATCGATTGAGGCGGCACTTGCCAACAGAACGACCGTAACCAGCGCCGCAACGGCGCGTCCGCCAGGACGAGCGTGCGGAGAAGGCGGCCGTACCTGCAACTCACCTGGCCCGCAGGAGGCTTAGTGGTCGGCTCCGGAAGTCCTTCGGGGGTTGACTCCGAGATTGGTCGGGTGCCTGGTGTCCAGCCAGATGTCCGGGGTGGCGAGCTGGAGGCCGCAGGCACAGTCCAGGGCGTCCTCGGGGGTGCCGGCGAAGGTGCCGGTGGGCAGGAGGGTGTCCTCGTACTTGTCGGTGCTGGCGAGGTAAAGGGCGAGGTCCCAGGTGGTGGCGGATCGGCCGTAGCGCAGGCGCGTCAGTTTGATGCCGCCGCCGACGGCGAGTTCGCCGTCCATATGTTCCTCAGATCCTTGTTCCGATGCTGCGCGCGTTTTCGCCGTCGTATCCGTTGACACCGGTCAGCCGGAGACCTAGGTTGCGCCATACCGACCGGTTGGTACCCCGAGTGTCCCGCCCATGTCTCTGTATCCCTGGAAGGACTGGCACATGAAGGCAGCACGATTCGCGTGGCGGCGACTTGAGCCTCTCCATGGCATGGTCTACTTCGTTCCCGAGGCCAGGAACCGGTACACAGAACTGGGACTCCAGGGCAGGGCAGGATATTTCGCCTCCCGTGGTGCGGCTCTCGGCCGCGCCTCGGCGGAGCTGGTCATCGCGACCTTCTACAACTTCTGCCCGGATGTCGTACGGGGGGCGCTACCGGCCGCCTGGGACGCGGTCACCCCCGAGCAGATGTTGGCCGCCCGGCTCGCCGGCGCGGGCGAGGCCTTGCGCCGGGCCAAGATCCATGAGCTTCCGGGACTGGACGAAATCATCGGCCTTGCGCGGCGGGCAGCCGAGGCGGCGTGCGAACACCCGCAGGGACGCCCGCTGTTCGCCGCTCATGCCGCCCTGCCCTGGCCGGACGAGCCGATCCTGCAGTTGTGGCACGCCCAGACGCTGTTGCGGGAGTTCCGTGGCGACGGCCATATAGCGGCGCTACTCACCGAGGGTGTCGGGCCCCTGGAGGCCCTGGTGCTGCACGGTGCCAGCGGCCTGGTTCCCGCCGCCGCGCTCAAGCTCAGCCGCGCCTGGCCGGAGGAGCAGTGGGCCGCCACCGAGGAACGCCTACACGAGCGTGGTCTCCTCGACGGGGATGTCCTCAGCATCGAAGGCAGTGCCCTGCGTCAGCACATCGAGAACCGCACCGATGCCCTGGCCCTGCCCGCCTACGGCGTCCTGGGCGAAGAGGGCTGTGAGCGTCTGGCCGAACTCGCCGACACTTTCGGCCGTGCCGTCACCGACGCTGGCCTTCTCGACCGCTCCGGCTTTCTGGCTGCGCTGCGCGCTTCCGCCTGAGCAACACCGCCGTTCGCCCAAGTCCTCCCTCGCCCAGAAGCTCACGGCACGTGCCCGCACGGCCTGGACTCAGCCGGTCGCCGTGCACGTCCGCCACCGAGGCCAGTCCGCCTATGTGGACGGCAAACTGGCCTACGGCGACAGCATCGAACTGATGCGCCTGCGCCACAGCCGATCCGCCACCACCTGGGGCTTCGCCCTCTACCTCGCCAACACCGACAAGTACGAGGACACCCTCCTGACCACCAGCAGCTTCGCCGACACCGCCGAAGGTGCCCTGGACTACGCTTGCGGCCTCTACCTCGCCACCCCGGACATCTGACCAAACCCCGGACACGACACCGGCTTTGGAGTCAACCCCCGAAGGACTTCCGGCGCCGACCACTTAGCGTCCCTGCCCAGGCACGACGGGCAACCCGTTGTGCAGACCTCAGCCGAGATTCACTCGCCGCGGTCTATGCCGATCTCGTACGCGATCTCCCAGCGGACGTCAGGCACCACAAGGTCGGCCGTCTCCACAGGCCGACCGTCGCCGTCGTAGTACGTGCGCCCGATCCGCATCAGCAGGTCTCCGACGCTAATCCCCAGCAGGTTGGCCGCTTCCTGCGTAGCCCGCCCCGGCCCCGGCACCTCGACGGCGGTGTCGACGGCGACGCCGATGGTCCGCATCCGCTCCACAACTCCCGCGCCGGCAAGGGGACCCATCTCCGGCTGCACAATGGGCGTGCCGTCCGTGATGGCCGTCGGCTCCCACGACGTCGACAGTTGCACCGGCCGGCCGTCAGCCATGAACTCGTCCGTCGTGCGCACGCAGTGATCCCCGGGCTGAATGGCGAGGCGCTGCGCGACGTCCTCTGGAGCGGCCGCACCAGCCACAGCAGGTTTCTCCTCAGCACCCCCGCCGTATGGCCACCCTCCGCTGGCATGGCGCCGAAAGGCATACGTAGGTCGTGCCGAAACGGCCGCAACTGGAAACGGTGTCGTGCGCCAGCCGACCAGTTCCAGCACCGCCCCCGGCCTGGTGGTACGCATGCTGGAAGACCTCGAGATCGAAGACTGCATGCGGGTGCTGGAAATCGGCACCGGCACCGGCTACTCCACCGCGCTGCTCTGCCACCGCCTCGGCGACCACCTGGTCACCTCCATCGAAATCGACCCGCAGGTGGCGGCCGCGGCCGCCACCACGCTCGCCACCCTCGGTCATGTCCCCGACCTGATCACCGGCGACGGTCTGGCCGGACACAAGAACGGCGCCCCCTACGACCGGATCATCGCCACCTGCAGCGTGCTGGCCATCCCCGAGCAGTGGATCGCCCAGACCCGCCCCGGCGGCCAGATCCTGGCCACCCTGTCCGGCTGGATGCACTCCAGCGAACTGGCGCGCCTGACCGTCCACGACGACGGCACCGCAACCGGACAACCCCTGGGCGGGCAGGTCTCCTTCATGCTCGCCCGCCCCCGCCAGCCCCCACCCCTGGGGATGCTCCCCGATCTCGACGCCGGCACCGAACGCGACACCATCACCGGCCCCGACGCCTTGGACGACTGGGCGGCCCGGTTCGTCGCCCAGACCGCGGCACCCGCCGCGCAACGCCTCGATCTCGGCAACCTAGGCCAGCTGTTCCTCGACACCGCCACCGGAACCTGGGCCCTGCTCCGCCGCGACCAGCACGGATGGCGGGTCCGCCAAGGCGGCCCCGACCGCATCTGGGACGCCGTCGAAGACCGCCTCGCACGCTGGCGCCACGACGGCTCGCCCACCCTGGACCAGTTCCGCATCACCATCACACCCGACGGACACCACGACATCTCCTGGCCCGGCAACCGGTGACCTGACAGAGGGCGGCCCGGTTCCGCCGCGCACGTGAGGGCGCACCTGGTAGGGCGGGGGGCTGGGCGCACCGTACTCATGGCGCATCGGCTGCCGGACCCGGGAGCACGTCCGGCGCACCGCCACGCGCCAGGACCTGGCAAGGGACGCGTCCGAAGCCGGACAAGGACGGGTTGGGGGTGTCCTTGGCATCCGCCTCCCGGCGCAGGCCCCCTCCACGGTGACAGCGCCATCGGCGCGCATCGCGGTCGGGCTCTACGGCTCGGACGGGGCACCCCTGGTGGCCGGTCAGGTGGTGGCAGGGATGACGGGGCGGCAGATGACATCGGGGCGTACACCACGCGGGAGGTCGGCATAGTGCCAGGCAGTGCGGTAGGCGTCGGCCAGGAGTTCGGTGCTGCGCCGGATCGCGTCGGTGACGGTGTGTCCGCCAGCGAGCAGTACGGCCAGGTGGTCGTGGAGGTCGTCATCGACGGGGATGGTGAGCCATCCGCCCGGTGGCGCAGCGCCTAGCAATGGGCATGGCTGGCGTGGCTCGTCCTGGCGCGCGCCGGACTGCGCGGTGGCGGCGAGGTCGCGGCGCACGGTGTCCTTGCTGATGCCGAGGTGTGCGCCAATGGCGCGGGCGCTCATCCCTTGGTCGGCGAGATGGCGCACAGTGGCGCGGCGCTGAGACAGCGATGGTTTCGCGGTCTGGGTCACGGTTGCCTCCCGGTAGTCGGTTTCTGTTGCTGTCGAATCCTTGCGGCTGGTGCGGTGAGGGAAGGCCAGCGCGGGCGGCGGTGCCGCGCTGCCGCAGGGCGTCCAGGCGGGCTTGGATGCGGGATTGGGTGTAGCGGTCGAGGGCGTCGGTGAGGTGGTCCCATTCCCGGCCGTCATCGCCGGTGGGGCGGGGGCCGAGGACGTCCGGGCCGGCGTGGTCGCGGCGCCGCCGGTAGTCCGCGATGGCCGTGATGAGACGGGTGTAGGCGTGCTGTTCGCCGGCGTGGTCACGGTCGGGGGCGGTGATGTTCTCGATCCAGGGTTCCGGAGCGGGCCCGCCGGTGAGAGCGGCGGTCAGAGCACGACGCGCCAACACGGCCGCCTGGACAGCCTGGAAGGCCTGGGCGGCATGGGCGGCGCGAGGGGGGTAGGGGGCGGTCAGGCCGTCACC